>NZ_JALNUO010000040.1:0-2085 GCF_026540835.1 Sphingomonas sp. GC_Shp_6
CTGCCAAGAGCGTGAGTTTGTGAATCTGCGGGGGCTCGGCGAAGAGTTCTTCCGCCTTGTCCATCAGCGCCGCGGCAACCTTGCCATCCAGATGCGCCTGCCGGTCTTCATCCGTATCGAATGTATCGAAGATCGCGTACGCGCCAGGGCCTTCTTGGATTGCGTACCAGGTCAAGGTACCGGGTTCGGCTTGAACGAGTGGTAGCGCCGACGTGAGAAACTCGGCGACATCGCTCTCCTTACCGGGCTTGGCTTTCAGCGGCACGTACAGCGCAAGTTTCGGCATGATGAACTCTCCAAGAGAAACGACCGACATCCGGCCACCGACATAACGAATGAGCGGTTGTGGGCGATGCATCCCCATTAAGCGATAGATGGCGTTGTGGTCGAAGAGACGAGAGTTTTCCGTGCCGGTTCGATTGCGCGCCGACCCTAAACGCTCTCAAACCGCGGAAAACGGGTGTCCGCCCATGTATACCGATGTTCGTTTGCACGTGGCGGTGGCCGACATATCCGCCTACCTTCGACGAGTAGCCGAGAACATCTGACGGAGCGGAAGCACATGAAATGCGTGACGCTGCCAGGCGGGGAAGTCGTTCCTTCGATGGGTCAAGGCACCTGGAAGATGGGCGAGCGTGCCGAGCGGCGCTCCGATGAGATCGCCGCGCTACGGGCCGGTGTCGAACTGGGCATGACGCTCGTCGATACCGCCGAAATGTACGGCGATGGTGCGGCGGAAACGCTGATCTGCGAGGCGCTGGGCAGCCTTCGCGACCAGTTGTTCCTCGTCAGCAAGGCGTATCCGCAGAACGCGTCGCGCGCACGCCTTTCCGGTGCATGCGAGGCGAGCCTGAAACGTCTCGGTACCGACCGGCTCGACCTCTACCTGCTTCACTGGCGGGGATCGGTGCCGCTCGCTGAGACAGTGGAGGCATTGGAGGCGCTGAAATCGGCAGGAAAGATTCGGTATTGGGGTGTCAGCAACCTCGATACCGACGATATGGACGAGCTCGTCGCTGTCGGCGGGGATGGCTGCGTGACGGATCAAATCCTCTACAATCTCGTCCGCCGAGGCCCCGAGTTGGACCTGTTGCCGTGGTTCGCCGATCATAAAATTCCAGTGATGGCGTATAGTCCCGTCGAGCAGGGACGACTCTCAAGCCATCCCGCGCTCGACAAAATCGCAGCCGAGATCGGTGCAACCCCTGTGCAGGTCGCACTGTCCTGGACGTTGCGGCACGACGGCCTCATCGCCATCCCGAAAGCGAGTTCGATCGCACATGTGCGGGAGAACCGCGCGGCCGCAGATATCGTCCTATCCGACGCCGACCTTGCGACACTCGACGCGGCATTTCCCCGGCCACGCGACCGTCGCCCGCTCGAAATGCTCTAGCGTCAGATGGCGATTCTCTCTCTCGAAGGAACCGAACGCAAACCGGATCGCCTTGAGGCTTTCATGGACGCGGTGCTGGCAATTGCGATCACCCTTCCGGTGGTCGAACTGCACGCACCAAAGAAGGCTGATGGCGACCTTGCAGCGGCGTACCTGAAGCTGGCACCGGATTATGCGGCCTACGGCCTTAGCGTGATCCTGATCGGCCTTTACTGGGCTTCCAGCCATTTCAGCGGCAAGCTTCTGCAAAAGACCGACCATGCCTACAATCTGCTTAGCATCGGCTTTCTTGCCGCCGTCAGCATCACGCCATTTCCTGCGCGTCCGCTAGTCGAGCATCTCGCCGGTGACGCGGAAAGCAAGGCCGCCGTCTTGGTCTATCTGGGCGTGGCAGCTGCGCCGGCGACGTGGTGGTTCGTGCGTTGGGTCTATGCAACAGCGAGGGCGCTTCCAGACCCGCGCCTGACGGACGCCTACCTCAGGCGACTAACGATCAAATACGGCGTCACTGCCGGAGCCTATTGGGCGGCATTCGGCTTAGCGTTTTGGAATTGGCGTATTGGATTAGTCGCGGCGGGTATTGTGACGTTGAGCTACATAATCCCTCCCGCAAGGCCCGTCTTCAAGGCGAGCGATGATAGGCCGAGTGAATACGGAAGCAACACTGGAGCATAGGCCGCTACAAGGCTGAT
>NZ_JALNUO010000041.1:0-1796 GCF_026540835.1 Sphingomonas sp. GC_Shp_6
CTTGCCGTATTCCTCGACCATGAAGGCGTCGTTGATCGACTCGAAGTTGTCGATTTGGTCGAGGCTGGGCTCGTCGCGGATCAGGCGCCGCGCCGAAGCCATCTGCCAGTAGTAGGAGAGGTTCGACAGGCTGGTGATCATGATGGCATTCGACGGGAAGAACGGCACCTGCATCGTCGGCTTGCCGCCCAGCTGGCGGCTCGACAGGATCACGTCGCGCGCGACCTGCTGCATGGCGTTGTCGCCGGCCTCGCTGATGATCTTGAAGTATTTGTCGTGCACGAGATCCATGCCGACGATCACGACGAGATCGGTCGAGGTGCGGAAGCGCTCGTGGATCAGGTTGTGGATCGCGTCGAACACGAGCGCGTCGAGGTTGGCGTAATCGGCCTTGCCCGCCGCATAGCCGGCATCATCGACATAGACGTGCGCGGTGTCGAGCGAGCCGTGTTCCATAACCCGCGCGGGCGCATAGGTGCGCATCTTGTAGAGCCAGCCCCAGTTCACGTCCTGGAGCAGCGGGAAGGCGGTGCGGTCGGTCTGCACCGCGGCATCGACGCCGTTGAAGCCGATCGTGATGATGTCGCTCGCCTTCTGGACGATCACGGCATCGCGCACGAGCTGCTGGAACTCGGGACGGTGCGCCCATGCGTCGAGCATCGCGTACGACCACGCATAGTCGTAATCGGTCTTTTTGCAGAAATACTGGTCGATGCCGTCCGAGGCGCTCGGATCGGTCGGCGTGCGGCGGTTGCCCGACGTGCGATCGGTGCGGCTGGCGAGCGATCGACCGACGCCGACGCCGACGCGGGCGCCCTGCTGCGCCACCACCGGCACCACGTTCACGCGGCCGAGGAAGTCGCTCGTCGTCTGGAGCTTCGCCTGGAGGCGCTGCTCGATGACCGGGGACACGTTGAACGATTTCAGTTCGCCGGGCACGGCCGAGAAGCTGACGTCGAGGCTGTTCAGCTTCGCGATCTGGCTGACATAGGCATTGAACGCGAGGCGGGTGGTGGTCTGCATCGGGGTACTCCGGGGGCGAGAGCGTCAGGTGGGCGGGAGGCGATCAGCAGTCGGTCTGAAGACCGCCGGTGCCGCCGGTCGCGGGCGGGCGGCTGAAGCTGTCCGGCGCGGGCGTCGATTCCAGCTTGCCCTTCAGCGTGGCGAAGGCGGTCTGCATGTTCGCCTGCGCATCCACGATCGGCTTCAGCGCCGCGGCCATGGTCTCGCCCATCGCGGTCGCGAACGCGGCCATGTCGTTGTCGTTGTCTGCCTTGGGCTGCGGTTTGGGCTCGGGCTTCGGCGCGGGCTCGCCGGTCGTGAACTTGCCGGCGAGCGCGGCAAATCCGGCCTTGATCGCGTCGATGACGCCGGTGGCCTCGGGCTGCTTGGCCTCGAATTCGATCGTCACCGCATCGGGCGCGACCGAGAAATGGGTGCCGGGCGCCGAGCGCGAAAACTGGAGGCGCTGGGTGCCGATGCTCGCCGGCGTGTCGGTAAAGGCGAGGCCGATCAGCCCGACCTTGCCGGTGCCCGCATAGCTGTCCGTCAGCTCGACGGACGGATACGGCTTCTGGTCGCGCGCGGCGAGCTGCACGAGCTGGTCGTTGCCGTCCACCTGGACGTAGAGGCAGCGGCGGTTCTCGGTCTTCCCGTCGATCGTGAACGCGTCGGTCTTGGCTTCCACCGCAACGACGGTGCCGTAGCCGTTGAACGGCGGCTCGGGGCTGTAGCCGTTGATGTGCTCGACGTTGACACGCGGGGCGTAGTTCTCGGCATTGAAGCTGGCGGCGATC
>NZ_JALNUO010000042.1:0-1768 GCF_026540835.1 Sphingomonas sp. GC_Shp_6
CGTCGCCCGCAACCATACCGGCGAGGGCATAGTTGCCACCCGTCAGCATCGCCGCCGTCGTGCCGTCATAGGTCTTGGCCACGCCGCCCGTCAGCGAGGCCGTCAGCGCCTTCGCCGCGATGCTGCCGATGGTGGCGCTCGCGTCCGCGTTGACGGTGTAGTTGGCCGCGTCGCTCCCGGTCAGCGCCAGGTTGCCCACGCTTACCGTCTTCGCGGTGCCGACGTTCTTGGTGTCGTAGCTGCCGCGGATGGGATTGTTCAGCGCGACGGCGTCGCCGGTCACCGCGCCGGCGAGCGCATAGTTGCCACCCGCCAGCGTCGCCGCCGTCGTGCCGTCATAAGTCTTCGCCACGCCGCCCGTCAGCGAGGCCGTCAGTGCCTTCGCCGCGATACTGCCGATCGCCGCGCTCGCGCTGGTGTTGACGGTGTAGTTGGCCGCGTCGCTCCCGCTCAGCGCCAGGTTGCCGACGCTCACGGTTTTCGCGGTGCCGACGTTCTTGGTGTCGTAACTGCCGCTCGTCGGCGCGTTCAGCGCCACCGCGTCGCCCGCAACAATACCGGCGAGCGCATAGTTGCCACCCGCCAGCGTCGCCGCCGTCGTACCATCATAGGTCTTGGCCACGCCGCCCGTCAGCGAGGCCGTCAGTGCCTTGGCCGCGATGCTGCCGATGGTGGCGCTCGCGTCCGTGTTGACGGTATAGTTGCCGGCGTCGCTCCCGCTCAGCGCCAGGTTGCCGACGCTGACCGTCTTCGCGGTGCCGACGTTCTTGGTGTCGTAACTGCCGCTCGTCGGGTTGTTCAAGGCGACGGCGTCGCCAGCCACCGCACCGGCCAGCGTGTAGTTGCCGCCCGCCAGCGTCGCCGCCGTCGTGCCGTCATAGGTCTTGGCCACGCCACCTGTCAGCGAGGCGGTCAGCGCCTTGGCCGCGATACTGCCGATCGCCGCGCTCGCGTCCGTGTTGACGGTATAGTTGCCGGCGTCGCTCCCGGTCAGCGCCAGGTTGCCGACGCTGACCGTCTTGGCCGTACCGATGTCCTTGGTGTCGTAGCTGCCGCTGATGGGATTGTTCAGGGCGACGGCGTCGCCAGCCACCGCACCGGCGAGCGTGTAGTTGCCGCCCGCCAGCGTCGCCGCCGTCGTACCATCATAAATCTTCGCCACGCCGCCCGTCAGCGAGGCCGTCAATGCCTTGGCCGCGATGCTGCCGATTGCAGCACTTGCGTCCGTGTTGACGGTATAGTTGCCGGCGTCGCTCCCGGTCAGCGCCAGGTTGCCGACGCTCACGGTTTTCGCGGTGCCGACGTTCTTCGTATCGTAACTGCCGCTCGTCGGCGCGTTCAGCGCCACCGCGTCGCCAGCCACCGCACCGGTAAGCGCATAGTTGCCACCCGCCAGCGTCGCCGCCGTCGTGCCATCATAGGTCTTGGCCACGCCGCCCGTCAGCGACGCCGTCAGTGCCTTGGCCGCGATGCTGCCGATTGCAGCACTTGCGTCCGTGTTGACGGTGTAGTTGCCGGCGTCGCTCCCGCTCAGCGCCAGGTTGCCGACGCTGACGGTTTTCGCGGTGCCGACGTTCTTGGTGTCGTAACTGCCGCTCGTCGGATTGTTCAAGGCGACGGCGTCGCCAGCCACCGCACCGGCCAGCGTGTAGTTGCCGCCCGCCAGCGTCGCCGCCGTCGTGCCGTCATAGGTCTTGGCCACGCCACCTGTCAGCGAGGCCGTCAGTGCCTTGGCCGCGATGCTGCCGATGGCGGCGCTCGCGTCCGT
>NZ_JALNUO010000043.1:0-1472 GCF_026540835.1 Sphingomonas sp. GC_Shp_6
TCCGCCACCGTCGTCGACAGCCCGCGCGCCTCGAGCTGGTCCGCCGCCTTCAGCGCCTCCTCCAGCCGCGTGCCGAGGCTCAGGATCGCCACCGCATGCCCCTCGCGCACGATCCGGCCCTTGCCGATCGCGAGCCGCTCGGGCGTCTCGGGCAGCGCCACGCCCGTGCCGTTCCCGCGCGGGTAGCGCAGCGCGATCGGCCCGCTGTCGTGAAGTGCGGCGGTGTGCGTCATGTGCACCAGCTCGGCCTCGTCGGCCGCCGCCATCACCACGAAGTTCGGCAGCGTGGCGAGGTACGTCACGTCGAAGCTGCCCGCATGCGTCGCCCCATCCGCCCCCACCAGCCCGGCGCGGTCGATCGCGAAGCGGACGGCCAAGTTCTGGATCGCGACGTCGTGCACCACCTGGTCGTACGCGCGCTGGAGGAACGTCGAATAGATCGCGCAGAACGGCCGCATCCCCTCGGCCGCGAGCCCTGCGGCAAAGGTCACGCCGTGCTGCTCGGCGATGCCCACGTCGAAGAAGCGGTCCGGAAAGGTCTTGGCAAACGCATCGAGGCCAGTGCCCGACGGCATCGCCGCGGTGATCGCGCAGATCCGCGGATCGCTCTCCGCCTCCTTGACGAGCTGCGCGCCGAAGACGTTCTGGTACTGCGGCGGCCCCGGCGGGGCTTTCGCCTGCACGCCCGAGACCACGTCGAACTTCTGCACGCCGTGATATTTGTCCGCCGCCGCCTCAGCCGGCGCATAGCCCTTGCCCTTCTTGGTCACGACATGGACGAGGATCGGCCCCTCCTCGGCATCGCGGACATTCTCCAGCACCGGGATCAGGTGATCGAGATTGTGCCCGTCGATCGGGCCGACATAGTAGAAGCCCAGCTCCTCGAAGAGCGTGCCGCCCATCGTCATCCCGCGCGCGAACTCGTCGGTCTTGCGCAGCCCTTCCGAAAACGGCCGCGGCAGTTTCCTGGCGAACCGCTTCAGCAGCTCGCGCACGCCGAGAAACTCGCGGCTCGACACCATCCGGCTGAGATAGGCCGACAAGCCCCCCACCGGCGGCGCGATCGACATGTCGTTGTCGTTCAGGATCACGACCAGCTTGTTGCCCGCCTGCGCGGCGTTGTTCATCGCCTCGTACGCCATGCCCGCCGACATCGCGCCGTCGCCGATCACCGCGATGCCGCGGCCCGGCCGGTCCGCCAGCTTGTTCGCCACCGCAAAGCCCAAGGCCGCCGAGATCGAGGTCGACGAATGCGCCGCGCCGAACGGATCGTATTCGCTCTCGCTCCGCTTGGTGAAGCCCGAGAGCCCCCCGCCCTGGCGCAGCGTCCGGATCCGGTCCCGCCTGCCGGTCAGGATCTTGTGCGGATAGCATTGGTGGCCGACGTCCCACACCAGCTTGTCCACCGGCGTGTCGAACACATAATGGATCGCCGTCGTCAGCTCGACCACGCCCAGCCCCGAACCCAGATG
>NZ_JALNUO010000044.1:0-1413 GCF_026540835.1 Sphingomonas sp. GC_Shp_6
GCGGACGCGAGCGCGGCGATCGGCAGCATCGCGGCGAAGGCACTGACGGCCTCGCTGACGGGCGGCGTGGCCAAGACCTATGACGGGACGACGGCAGCGACGCTGGCGGGTGGCAACTACACGCTGGCCGGCGCGGTGGCTGGCGACGCCGTCGCCTTGAACAATCCGACGAGCGGCAGTTACGACACCAAGAACGTCGGCACCGCGAAGACGGTCAGCGTCGGCAACCTGGCGCTGACCGGGAGCGACGCTGGCAACTACACCGTCAACACCAGCGAGAGCGCGGCGATCGGCAGCATCGCGGCGAAGGCATTGACCGCCTCGCTCACGGGCGGCGTGGCCAAGACCTATGACGGGACGACGGCAGCGACGCTGGCGGGTGGCAACTACACGCTCGCCGGCGCGGTGACCGGCGACGCCGTCGCTCTGAACAATCCCATCAGCGGCAGTTACGACACCAAGAACGTCGGCACTGCGAAGACGGTCAGCGTGGGCAACCTGGCGCTGACCGGCGGCGACGCGAGTAACTACACCGTCAACACCAGCGCGAGCGCGGCGATCGGCAGCATCGCGGCGAAGGCACTGATGGCCTCGCTGACGGGCGGCGTGGCCAAGTCCTATGATGGTACGACGGCGGCGACGCTGGCGGGTGGCAACTACGTGCTCGCCGGCACGGTGACCGGCGACGCCGTCGCCCTGAACAATCCCATCAGCGGCAGCTACGACACCAAGAACGTCGGCACTGCGAAGACGGTAAGCGTGGGCAACCTGGCGCTGACCGGCGGCGACGCTGGCAACTACACCGTCAACACCAGCGCGAGCGCGGCGGTCGGCAGCATCGCGGCGAAGGCACTGATGGCCTCGCTGACGGGCGGCGTGGCCAAGTCCTATGATGGTACGACGGCGGCGACGCTGGCGGGTGGCAACTACACGCTGGCCGGTGCGGTGACCGGCGACACCGTCGCCCTGAACAATCCCATCAGCGGCAGCTACGACACCAAGAGCGTCGGCACCGCGAAGACGGTCAGCGTCGGCAACCTGGCGCTGACCGGGAGCGACGCCGGCAACTACACCGTCAACGCGGATGCGAGCGCGGCGATCGGCAGCATCGCGGCGAAGGCGCTGACGGCCTCGCTGACGGGCGGCGTGGCGAAGACCTATGACGGGACGACGGCGGCGACGCTGGCGGGTGGCAACTACACGCTCGCCGGCATGGTGACCGGCGACGCCGTCGCCCTGAACAATCCCATCAGCGGCAGCTACGATACCAAGAACGTCGGTACGGCCAAGACCGTGAGCGTCGGCAACCTGGCGCTGACCGGGAGCGACGCGGCCAACTACACCGTCAACGCGGACGCGAGCGCGGCGATCGGCAGCATCGCGGCGAAGGCACTGACGGCGTCGCTGACGGGT
>NZ_JALNUO010000045.1:0-841 GCF_026540835.1 Sphingomonas sp. GC_Shp_6
CTAGGGTCAGGACTCATTGGTCATAGCCAGAAGATGACGGTGGCCGCGAGGGCGATGGCGGAGAAGAAGACCGTTGGGCATCGGTCGTAGCGGGTGGCGACGCGACGCCAGTCTTTCAGGCGTCCGAACATGATCTCGATACGGCTTCGGCGTCGGTAGCGGCGCTTGTCGTATCTGACCGGCTCGTTACGCGATCTTCGACCTGGGATGCAGGGCTGGATGCCCTTGGCTTCCAAAGCGTCCCTGAACCAGTCGGCATCATAACCGCGATCACCAAGCAGCCATTGCGCCTTTGGCAGATCGTCCAGCAAAGCTGCCGCGCCAGTGTAGTCGCTGACTTGCCCGGCGGTCATGAAGAAGCTCAGGGGCCGCCCGTCCGCATCGCTGACGGCATGCAGCTTGGTGTTCATGCCGCCTTTCGTGCGGCCGATCAGGCGGCCAAGATCCCCTTTTTAACCCGCAGGCTCGATGCCGTGCGGTGTGCCTTCAGGTAGGTCGCGTCGATCATGACCGTCTTTGGCACGGCCTCCGCTGCCGCGAGCCCCTCCATCATGCGCAAGAAGACACCCCTCGCGCCCCACCGCTTCCAGCGATTGTAGAGCGTCTTGTGCGGGCCATAGTCCTTCGGCGCATCACACCAGCGCAGTCCGTTGCGGTTGACGAAAACGATGCCGCTGAGCACCCGCCGATCATCGACGCGAGGCTTGCCGTGGCTCTTCGGAAAGAACGGTTGCAGACGCGCCATCTGCTCATCCGTCAGCCAGTACAAGTCACTCATCCGCGGTCTCCTCACGGAGCCTGAATCAGATCGCCACGCTCACATCAATGGGTCCTGACCCTA
>NZ_JALNUO010000046.1:0-765 GCF_026540835.1 Sphingomonas sp. GC_Shp_6
CGACCATCCACGCCTCGGAAGATGCGATCGAGGCTTCCCAATCCTTGGCGAGGCGCCGGCACCGGTTGAGCCACGCCAGGGTGCGTTCGACAACCCAGCGCCGTGGCAGAATGACAAAGCCCGTGATGTCGGACCGTCTGATGATCTCGATCGTCAGCCGGTCGATGTGCGCGACCGCCGCTTCGAGCTTCTGTCCGGCATAGCCGCCATCGGCGAACAGCCGGGTAAGGGTGGGATACGCATCGCAGGACCGCTCGATCAGGCCCGGAGCCCCGTCGCGGTCCTGCACATCGGCACCGTGCACCACGCCTTCCAGCATGTTGCCGAGCGTGTCGGTCACGATGTGGCGTTTACGCCCCTTGATCTTCTTGCCCGCGTCGTAGCCACGCGGCCCACCCGCCTCGGTGGTCTTGACCGACTGGCTGTCGATGATGGCCGCGGTCGGCGCCGGTTCGCGACCTTCTGCGACCCGCAGCCATGCCACCAGCACCGCATTGACGGCGTCGAGCAGGCCGTTGTCGCGCATCCGGTAGAAATGGTACTGCACCGTCGTGAAGGGCGGAAAATCTCTGGGCAGTTGCGCCCACTGACACCCCGTTGCAGCGATATACTGGATCGCATCCCACAGCGTTCGCGCCTTGTGCTTGCGCGGGCGCCCCACCCTGGAGGTCCGCCGCAACAATGGCCGGACGACAGCCCATTCTTCGTCCGTGCAGTCGCTTGCATAGCGCAGGCCGCTTCTGTCATGTTCGCGGCGAGCGGTTT
>NZ_JALNUO010000047.1:0-729 GCF_026540835.1 Sphingomonas sp. GC_Shp_6
GCGTGAAAGCCCCGGTGGTGGCGTTTGGCACCTCCTGGGGCGGCTTCGTCGCCCCCCGCATAGCGCTGCGCGTGCCCGATCGCGTGCGCGGGATGGTCCTGTTCAACACCTCGGCCGACGCGCCGCAGTTCTCGCAACGTGCCAAGGCGACCGTGCTGACCAGACTGATGCCGATCGCCGCGCTCGACGGCATGGTGGACCGCATCAACCTTTCGACGCTGCTCTCCACCAGGATGCGGCGCGACAGACCGGCGATCGGCGTCGGCATCGTCCGGGGCTATCGTTCGTGGGGCCGGCACGCGCTGATCCGCGTCGTCCGCTCGGTGCTGCTCGACCGCGCCGCCATCGTCGATGCCCTTCCGAGGATCGCCGCACCGACGCTGGTGGTGTCGGGCGGCCAGGATTCCATCCTGCCGGCGCGACTTGGACGCCGGATCGTCGAAGGTTTGCCGCACGCCACCTATGCGGAAGTCGCCGACGCGGCGCATCTGATCCCGCTCGAACGGCCAGAAGCGGCCAACCGGCTTATTGCCGAGTTTCTGCGACAGCTTCCCACATAGGAACGACGATCGGAACGGGGAGCGTTCTCAGAATCGAACGTCTGACGGGAAGCTCGCCGCCTTGATCGCGCTGCTGAACGCCAGCGAGTTTTGCTTTCTCAAAATCTGTTTCCGGTTGCTCTTTCCCGGAATGATCAATCGGAGACAAAGAAGCGGGAAAGATCGCGCT
>NZ_JALNUO010000048.1:0-728 GCF_026540835.1 Sphingomonas sp. GC_Shp_6
TCTCATCCATCAGGCGAATGACCCGACGCATCGCCAAACTCGAATTATGAGTCGGGCACTAACATACTGATGATCTTAGCCACCTACCTTAACACGGGAAATGCAAAATCTCGGGAATGCAGAATTATGCCGAACAGCGGCGTAGAGCAATGCGGCACTCAACTGACTTACCAACCCTGCCCGAAAGGGAACCCGTAGCGGGACAGTTCCCCAGGCAATCGCGCCGAAAACCGTCCGCGGCGCTGCTTTTCCCAAATTCTGTTCCCGATTGCTTATTCCCAAAATGGCCTATCGGAGACGGAGAAACGGGAAAGATCGCGCCTGACGAATGGCCGCATCGGGAGCCCATATCGCCAGCCTGAGCGTCGGTTGTGTGGCTCCTGCCGACGTGTGCCTTGCCGTCGCGCGAACGGCGGCTCCTGACAAGAGCAGCTGTTTGGTGACACATCCGGGAACGGCCGGGTCTGGTCGGGAGCGGCCGGGGGACGAACGACCCATAAGGCGACATTCAGAGCCGCGGGGCTGCTTTCCGAAAGCAGACCCTCGTTCATCACCCAGGCGGAAGGCTGCTACGGCCCCGTTGTCGGTCGTTGCGAGCGAGCCCACCCAACCAAATGTTGCCGTTCATCCCGATCACAATCGAGATGGTGCTGAGCAGTCCATTACTTAGTGCCCGACTCATAATTCGAGTTTGGCGATGCGTCGGGTCATTCGCCTGATGGATGAGA
>NZ_JALNUO010000049.1:0-602 GCF_026540835.1 Sphingomonas sp. GC_Shp_6
TGGTGGTCATGATGTACGTGCGTTTCCCGCTGAGTTTGCGGAACGTTGAAGACCTGCTGTTCGAACGCGGGATCGATGTCTGCCACGAGACGGTGCGGATGTGGTGGAACCGCTTCGGGCCGCTGTTTGCCGGCGACATCCGCAGACAGCGGGTAAACCACATGCGCGGGTTTCGCCAGTGGCGGTGGCACCTGGACGAGATGTACGTGAAGCTGAATGGCGAGATGGTATACCTCTGGCGAGCGGTCGATCACGAGGGCGAGATCCTCGAGAGCTACGTCACGAAGACGAGGGACAAGGACGTAGCGCTGACCTTCATGAAGAAGGCGCTGAAGCGCCACGGCAGCCCTGACAAGGTCACCACCGACGGGCTCCGCTCTTACGGTGCGGCGATGAAGGAGCTTGGTAACGCCGACAAGCAGGAGGTGGGTCGCTGGGCCAACAACCGGGTGGAGAACAGCCATCTGCCGTTCCGACGACGAGAGCGGGCGATGATGCGCTTCAGGCGAATGAAGACGCTACAGAAGTTCGCCTCGGTCCATGCCAACGTCCACAACCACTTCAGCCTCGAACGCCATCTCGTCGACCGCCAGACCTATAAG
>NZ_JALNUO010000005.1:0-196075 GCF_026540835.1 Sphingomonas sp. GC_Shp_6
ACCCCCCGTCACCCCCACCGCCGCGATCGTCTCCGCCCGCAGCTCGTCCGCCAACTGCCGAAGCTGCCCGGGCTCCAAAGCCCGAAGCTCCAACGGCGTCGGAATCGTGTCGAGTAGGGGGGTGTCGTTAACGCTGGTCATCCCAAGGCCTTAAACCAGTCGACCGATCGTGTCGATTGTAACGGATCAGGCGCAGCAGGCGGCGCAGCGGCCGCGCACCTCGATCACCGGGCGTTCGGCGGCGAAGCCGACCGAGGCGGCGGCGGCGCGCACCCCGCGGGTGATCGCATCGTCGTCGAGATGCGTCGTCTGCCCGCACGCATCGCAGACGAGGAAGATGCAATCGTGCCGGCAATCGGGATGCGCGCTGACGATATAGGCGTTCGCGCTTTCCACCTTGCGCGCGAGATTGGCGCCCACGAACAGGTCGAGAATCCGGTAGATGCTGTTGGCCGCCACCCGCCGCCCGGCGGCCTGCGACACCGAATCGGCGATGTCATAGGCGGAGGCCGGTCGATCGAACCCGGCCAGGGCCGCGAACACGCTGGCGCGCATCGTCGTCCATTGTTCGCCCGCCCGCTCCAGCGCGGCCTGCGCCACCGTCGCGAGTTCGGCGCCTTGCGGCTCGTGATGTCGATGGGCTTGGGCCATGGTTCGATTTAGAGCCGCAGCCGATCCGCGGCAAGCACCTGGCCCCACCCACGCCGCAAGGCGGCGCTTGGCCCAGCGGGCGCAAAGGCGTAGGCACCGGACATGCTCCAGCCCAGCGCCGCCTTCTCGTCCACCGCCCGCCCCCGCCTGCTCGCGATCTGGCTGTTCGTCGTGGCGGCGCTGGTGGTGGCGATCGTCGTGGTGGGCGGAATCACCCGGCTGACCGATTCGGGCTTGTCGATCACCGAATGGAAGCCGCTGACGGGCGCGATCCCGCCGCTGACCGACGCGCAGTGGCAGGCCGAATTCGCGCATTACCGCGCCATCCCGCAATATGCCGCGTTCAACCGCGGCATGACGCTGGGTGGGTTCCAGGCGATCTTCTTCTGGGAATATCTCCACCGGTTTCTCGGCCGCTTCATCGGCATGGCGTTCCTGCTGCCGGCCTTGTGGTTCGCGCTACGGCGCCAAATTCCGGCGGGCTATGCGCCGCGCCTCGCCGCACTCTTCGCGCTGATCCTGCTCCAGGGGACGTTCGGCTGGCTGATGGTCAAATCCGGGCTGACGGCGCGCACCTCGGTCGCGCCCGAATGGCTCGCCACGCATCTGCTCACCGCGCTGTTCACGCTCGGCGGCATGGTGTGGACCGCGCTCGACCTGCTCGACCGCGCGGCGAACCCCTATGCGAAGCCCGCGCGGCTGTCGCCCGTGGCGATCGTCGCGCTGCTGCTGCTGGCCGCGCAGATCCTGTTCGGCGCGCTCACCGCCGGGCTTCACGCGGGGTATGCCTTCGCCAGCTGGCCGCTGATGGGCGACCGGCTGTTCCCGGCGGACGTGCCGATGCTTGCGCCTGCCTGGACCAACGCCTTCGCCAACCCGATCGTGGTGCAGTTCGTCCATCGTTGGCTGGCGTTTGGTGCGGGCGCCGGTCTGGTGGCGCTCGCGGTCGGCGCGACCCGCACGGGGTCGCGCGTGGGCTTCGTCGTGGTGGCGCTCGTCACGCTGCAGATCATGCTCGGCATCGCGACGCTGATGACCGGCGTGCTCGTCCCGGTCGCGATCGCGCACCAGGCGAACGCCGCCCTGCTCGTGGTCGCCGCGGTGTTCGCTGCGCACGCGATCGGTGGGGCGCAGCGCCACAGGTAGCCCGATACCCGTCGGCAAAGCGGCGCTTTGCTTGACTTACCGGCGCCTTTCCGCGAATGGGCGTGCAATCGCGCTGTCCCTTGGGGCGGCGCGTGCCTGTTTGCACGAAAGGTCTCACGCCCATGAAGGCGCTCATGAAGACCACCAAGTCGGCCAAGCCGCACGAGGTGGAGAAGAAATGGCATATCGTCGACGCCGAGAATCTCGTCGTCGGCCGTGCCGCGGTGGTGATCGCCAACGTCCTGCGCGGCAAGCACAAGACGAGCTTTACCCCGCATGTCGACTGCGGTGACAACGTCGTCGTCATCAACGCCGACAAGATCCGCTTCACGGGCAACAAGGCCCAGAAGAAGGTCTATTACAAGCACACCGGCTATGCCGGCGGCATCAAGGGCATCACCGCCGCCAAGGTGCTGGACGGCCGCTTCCCCGAGCGCGTGCTCGAAAAGGCCGTCGAGCGGATGATCCCGCGCGGGCCGCTGGGCCGCGAGCAGATGCGCAACCTGCGCATCTTCAAGGGCGCCGAGCATCCGCATGAAGCGCAGAACCCCGAAGTCCTCGACATCGCCGGCATGAGCCGCAAGAACAAGGTGGGTGCCTAAATGTCCGACAACCGCCAGTCGCTCGCGGATCTCGCGAACCTGACCAACCCGGCCGCCGCCCCGCAGGCACCGGCCACGGGTGAGCATTCGGACCAGCAGGCCGCCGATTACATGGCCGGCCACATCGAGGAGCCCAAGGCACCGACGATGCCGCTGCGCGAGCAGATCCTCGACAAGCAGGGCCGCGCCTATGCCACCGGCCGCCGCAAGGACGCGGTCGCCCGCGTGTGGGTCAAGCCCGGCTCGGGCAAGATCACGATCAACGGCCGCGACCAGCAGGTCTATTTCGCGCGCCCGACGCTGCGCCTCGTCATCAACCAGGTGTTCGGCGTGACCGAGCGCGAGGGCCAGTATGACGTCGTCTGCACCGTCAAGGGCGGTGGCCTGTCGGGCCAGGCCGGCGCGGTGAAGCACGGCATCAGCCAGGCGCTCACCAAGTACGAGCCGATCCTGCGTGCGCCGGTGAAGGCCGCGGGCTTCCTGACGCGCGACAGCCGTACCGTCGAGCGCAAGAAGTACGGCAAGGCGAAGGCTCGTCGTAGCTTCCAGTTCTCGAAGCGCTGATCGGTCGGTCCGGGACGCCATCAACGTTCCTGGATGCCGCCCTCGCGGTATTATGAAAAGGGCGGTTCCGGTCATGCCGGGGCCGCCCTTTTCGGTATGGGTCCGCGTCGGACGCCGGGCTGCGCGCGGCGCGGCAATGGAACCCTGTCGACGGATCGCGGGTCGTAAGAAACCGGGATAGTGGAATCGGCGGCGAAAAGCCGGCGCTGAGGGGACAAATCCCCGAATATCAGCGAGCCTCGGCCGATCGCCCGTCGAAATCATCGTAACTGTCGAGCGCAACGACGGCAGCCAGTCCTGAAGGATCCGGGCGATCGCGGAGGTCGAATGCGATCAGCCGGCGAATTCGAACACCGGCTGATCGCGGTGAAGATAGTCCGGATCGAAGTCAGCGCGCGCGAGCAGGCGTTTGCGGTCGACGACCCGGACGAAGCGGCGCGTGCGCGCGATCAGCCCTTCGGCTTCGAGCTGCTTCAGGGTTCGGTTGACGTGAACCGCCGTCAGCCCGACGGCATCGCCGATTTCTTCCTGCGTCATCGGCAGATCATAGCCATGATCCTCAAGCCCCGCTTCCGGCAGCCGGGACTCGAATTCGCAGAGCAGGTGCGCGACGCGGGTGAGACCGTCGCGCCGGCCGATGTTCAACATGTTTTCGCGCACCATCGACGCTTCGACGAGCGTGCTGATCCACAAGGCCTGCCCCACCGCCGGGCGGCTCATCGCGAGATGCTGAAGATCCGGGATCGCGCATTCGGCGACCTCGAGCGACGTCAGGGCCTGCACATTATGGTCAGAGCGGGACAGGAACAATTGCTGGAGATCGCTGAATTCTCCCGGCAGCAGAAACCCCAGGATCTGGCGCGCACCCATGAAGGTCAGCTTCTGGCGAACCGCAAAGCCCGAGAGGATGAAGGCGCAATGTTCCGGCCGACCGCCCTGACGCAGCAGATAGGTGCGCGCATCATAATGGCGCAGGCGGAACGGCATCGCGCGGATCGCGGCACGATCGGTGTCGTCCAACGCCACCCGGTTGGCGATGCTTGAAACAAGCACGTCGGCAGGAGCGTGCTCCGTTATCATGATTCTTCACCCGGGACCGATTGCCCCGAACCTAAGTAACTCTAAATCATCAAAGTTTACAGTAAACCATATTGCAGCTCAGGTTACGCGCATAAGGCCTTGATACATGTTATTGCGCACTCGCCAACCAACCTGATGTCCCCGCCGATGGCGCAACGGGGGAAGTCGCAAGGCTCAGGCCGCCGTCACGCGGCCCGTCCGCTGCAGCTTGCCCCAGCCCACCATCGGCCCACGCACCGCCTGCGCGATGGCCTTCAGCACGACATAATACATCACTTGGCGATACCCGATCCGCTGCGGCACGAGCAGCCACAGCAGCCGCCATCGTTCCTTGCGCTCCAGCGCGAACGCGATGGTCGCCGCCAGCATGTCGATCGCGGTGAAGACCAGCCAATAGACCAGCATCAGCTCGACATCGTGGCTCGTCTGCGCCCAACCATGCGCCTGGATGGCGATATAGGTGAGGAAGAAGCTGACGAGCAGCGCGAGATCGATGATCGGCGAGATCGCCGCCAGCAGGATCTGGAACACGATCGCCTGCGGCAGGCCGATCCAGCCCAGGCCTCTGGGATGCGAGCCGAAGATCGCCGACTGGTGCTTCCAGAGGCATTGCAGCGTGCCGAACGCCCAGCGGAACCGCTGCTTGGCGAGCGCGCGCAGCGTCTCGGGCGCCTCGGTCCAGGCGACCGCGAACTGGTCATAACGCACCTTCCATCCGGCGCGCTGGATCGCGATCGTCAGATCCTGATCCTCGGCGAGCGTGTCGTTGGGATAGCCGCCGACCGAGCGGATCGTCTCGACGCGCCAGGCGCCGACCGCGCCCGGCACGACCGTCATCGCGTTCAGCCGCGCGAGCGCGCGGCGCTCGAGATTCTGCGCGGTGATATATTCAAGCGCCTGCCATTTGGTGACGAGGTTCACGCGGTTACCCACCTTGGCGTTGCCGGCGACCGCGCCCAGCGCCGGATCGTCGAACCAGCGCGCGAGGCGCGCGATCGTGGTCGGTTCGAACTGCGTGTCGGCGTCGAGCGCCACGACGATCTCGCCCCGCGCCAGCTCCAGCCCCCGGTTGAGCGCGCGCGCCTTGCCGCCATTGGCGAGCGTCAGCAGCCGGACGCGGTCATCGTCGGCAAAGGCGTCGCGCACCACCTGGCTGGTGGCGTCGGCCGAGCCGTCGTCGATCACGATCACCTCGATCCGCACCTCGGTCGAAGCGAGCACCCCGCGCACCGCGCGTTCGATCACGCGATCCTCGTTATAGGCGGGGATCATCACGGTGACGAAGCGCGTGGGATCGATCGGGGGGAAGACGGTGCGGTTTTCGCGGCGCGCCTGGATCAGCGCCAGCGCCGATAGCGCGAGCGCACGCAGGATGCCGACCGAAATGGCGATCGCGAACAGCCAGTGGAGCGCGATCACGATCCAGCCGAGAATGGTGAACAGGCCCAGATCCGCCATCGCCGCCAGCCGGTCGCTGGAGGAGATCGGCGGCATCGAGGCCTCGCGCGTCAATCCCGCGAGCGCGGACACGGGCACGAAGCGATAGCCCATGGCCCGCAGCCGCTCGATGATGACGGGCAGCGCGGCGACGGTCTGCGCGCGGTTGCCGCCGGCATCGTGCAGCAGGACGATGTTGCGGCTGCAGTTGGTGGGCGCATCCTCGTCGCCGGTGCAGTTGGCGGGGCCGGTGGTGGCGTCCGCGATCGTCTTGTCGATGATCGCCTGCACGCCCGGCCGCTTCCAGTCGCCCGGATCGACGTGCAGGCCGACCGAAATATAGCCGCGATCCTGCGCCTCGAGCGCGGGCACGATTTCGTCTGCGGTGGTCGGCTCGGCGTCGCCGAAATACGGCGCGCGGAAAAAGCGGAGCGAGCGGCCGGTGAACGCCTGGAACAGCCGCTGGGTGGTGTTCAGCTCGAAGCGCACCTGGGGTTCGGAGACGTTGGCGAGATTGGGATGCGTATAGGTGTGGCTGCCGATCTCGTGCCCCTCGGCCACCATGCGCTCGAGCAGGCTGCGGTTCGTCAGCGCGTTCTCGCCGATGATGAAGAACGTGCCGACTACGCCCTCGCGCTTCAGCACGTCGAGGATCTGCGGAGTCCATTGCGGATCGGGGCCGTCGTCGAACGTCAGCGCGATCATCTTGGGGCGATAGCCGGTGCGGTCGATCACATAGGAGGAGGGCAGCCGCGTGAAGTTCACATCGGCGATGGTGTTGTCGCGCGCGGGCACCGCGTCGCGCAGGCCGTTCACCGGCGTGCCGCGGATCTTCAGGATCTCGCCCGCGCCCTCAATGTCGACATTGGTACCCGCGGGGATGGTGTCGATCGAATCGGGGATCGGCAGCTTGCGGTGATCGCGGCCGAAGATCGTCCAGATACCTGGATCCTCGGAGCCCAGCCGCCACAGCGCCACGCTGCCCACGCCCGCCTTTTGCAGGAACGCGATCTGGTTGTAGGCGGACGCCGCGTCGAGCAGCCACACCTGATGGCGGATATCGCCGTCTTGATAGGCGAAGCTCGTATTCTGGCTCATCCGGTCGAAGGTGGGCATCACCCCCGAATCGCGCGCCGCCTGCCACGCCTCCTCGACATCGACGGGATCGCCGCCGCCCTCGTGCCAGTCATACCCATAATTGCCGATTGCCACGACGAGCTTGGCCGCGGGGATGCCGCGCGCGGCGTTCGCCACCATCCGCGCGAACCATTGCTGCGACGCGATCGGCCCGGGCGCGCCCGCATTCTCATGCTCGTCATAAGCCATCAGGAAGATCTTGTCGGTCACCCGGGCATAGGCGCGCAGGTCCCAATCCTCGTTGCCCACCGGCGCCGCGATCGCGATCACCCAGCCCCGCGGCGCGAAGCGCGCATGCGCCTCGGCGAGGAACGCGCGGTAATTCGCCTGCGCGGTGGGCGGCAGATCCTCGAAATCGAAGAAGACGCCGGCGGCGTGGTTGTTCGCCAAAAACAGCGTCAGCCGGTCGAGCAGCGCGCGCCGTGCCGCCGGATCGGCGAACAGCGACGCGGCGCCCTTGCCGTCCCACACGCCGCCCTTCGCGTTCTGCACCATTGGCAGGATCTGCGGCCGGTGGATCGCATGGTTGATGATCGATCGGCCGACCGGATCGCGGAACACGGTGGTGTCGTGCGTCGGGCCCGTCACCGAGACCCAGGCGGGGATCAGCCAGTCGAGCTGTTCGACATGGCGCTTGAGGCTGGCCGAGCTCGAATCGTCCCAAGGCGCGTGAAAGGCGATGGCGAGCTGCGGGTTGGCGGCCGCCGCCGCCTGCCCCTTCGGGCTCGCGGGCGCGGCGCCGAAGAGCTGCCGGCGATAATAATCGACCGAGCGCGCGGTGCGGCTGAGAAGGCCGCCGCGCGGCGCCGGCAACCCTTTCATCGCGCTGCGTTCGGTCTGCACCGGCAACAGCGGCGCGGCGGGCACCGCGCCGATCGAAACGCCGAACATCGCGACGGCGAGCACCAGCAACAGCGCGAACGCCGCGACGCCGAGCGCGAAACGCCGCCGCCGGCGACCGCTGGCATCGAAGAAGATCGGACGCTCGGACATGGACTACACTCTTGCATGGGCAAGCCCGAACGGGCCCGCGCCGGGATGACAAATCCGGTGGGGGCGGTCAACGGCGGCGGGTGGGCGGGAGCGGGTTGGTATGGCGCGATTCGGCGGCTGGAAGACAGGCGGCAATTACCGGCATTCTCTAAAGTGATCGTGTTTCAGGAAAGTGCCTACCCATCTACTCAGCCGGCAAGCTGCCGCTCATGAGTCCCTCTCGATCATAACATGCCTATATTATGCAGCCACTGCTTGACCTGTCCGGGCCATTCCCGCGAAATCGGATCGGCCGTGGGCCGCAGTCCAAAAGCATGGCCTCCCTTGGCGTACAGGCGCATATCGACCGGCACGCCGGCATCGCTGAGTGCCAACGCATAGGCCATAGGTTGCCGAATCGGGTCCGTCGGGTCGTTCATGGCATGAAGGATCAGCGTCGGCGGCGCCTTGGCGCTGATGGTGACCCATGGCTTGAGTTCGAGACTGTTCCTGCCCTTGCTGTCGTCCAGCATACGCGCCGTATAGGCGATGATCGCGAAGTTTGGCCGGGGCGATTGCCGGTCAGCTGCGTCCCTAAGCGGATAGGTGCGCTCTACCGTGTTGCTCATGCTTGCGGCCAAATATGCGCCGGCGGAAAAGCCAATGACGCCGATTTTGTGCGGATCGATCCCGTAGGACACTGCTTGCTGGCGCATCAGCCCCATCGCGCGCTGCGCGTCTTCCAAACCCAATAGCACTTTCGGCCGCTGCCCCTGCGGCCAGGCCTGCGGCACCCTGTATTTCAGCACCGCACAGGTCATGCCCTGCCGGACCACCCAATCGCAAATTTCGGTGCCTTCCAGATCGGTCGCTATCACTTCAAATCCACCACCCGGCAGGACCAGCATGGCGGCTCCGATATTGCGCCCTTTTGGTCTATAGAGCGTCATGGTTGGCCGGGTAACATAGCTCGCCCAATGCCATTTGCGTCCTCCCACAAGCCCCGTACCGTTACCGGTCCCCTCGAGCCGATCGCCGGAGTCGGGCTTGGCGAGAGGCGTGCCCGCGGACCAGAGCGGCATCTGAACCCCATCGTTAGTATCCTGCCAGATGCCTGCTTGTTCATTCTTGGAGAGAACAACTTTCGGAGGCGAATTGTCGTTCTTGCTGATCTGCCCGTAGGCCGCGCAAGCGATGCCCAAAGCAAGTAGAGAGGGCACGACGAACCGGATCCGCGACAAACCGTGTCTCCTGCTTTAAAGGTGCAACCTTCCTCAAAATCAGGCGGATTGCAGAAGCCGAGGTTAGTGGCCCAAGCTCATCACGCAACTGGTAGCTTCCCGAAAAAAAGGAACGTCTGGTGAAACACGGATCTACCCTGTCATATGGCGGTCGCCACCCAGGGCTGATTTCTCAAAATCCGTTCCCGACTACCGTTTCTCGAGATTACCATTGCAAACGGAGTTATCGAACGCGTTACCCGAAGTGACCGGCTCGCACCGGCAGGCGGAATCGGCCTCGTCGTCCGCCGATGGCCCCCCGCCCCCACCCATCACGCGTCGTCACCCATCCGCAGCGCGGCGATGAAGGCTTCCTGCGGGATGCTGACCGAGCCATATTCGCGCATCTTCAGCTTGCCCTTCTTCTGCTTGTCGAGCAGCTTGCGCTTGCGGCTGGCATCGCCGCCATAGCATTTCGCGGTCACGTCCTTACGCATCGCGCTGATCGTCTCGCGCGCGATCACCTTGCCGCCGATCGCCGCCTGGATCGGGATCTTGAACAGGTGGCGCGGGATCAGCTCCTTCAGCCGCTCGCACATGCCGCGCCCGCGCACCTCGGCGGTGCCGCGGTGGACGATCATGCTGAGCGCATCGACCGGCTCGTCGTTGACCAGGATCGACATCTTGACGAGATCGCCCTCGCGGTAGCCGATCTGGTGATAGTCGAAGCTCGCATAGCCCTTGGACAGCGATTTCAGCCGATCGTAGAAATCGAACACCACTTCGTTCAGCGGCAGCTCGTAGGTCGCCTGCGCGCGGCCGCCGACATAGGTGAGGTTCTTCTGGATGCCGCGGCGATCCTGGCACAGCTTCAGAATGCTGCCGAGATATTCGTCGGGCACGTAGATCGTCGCCTCGATCCACGGCTCGGCGATGCTGGCGATCTTGTTGGGCTCGGGCATGTCGGCGGGGTTGTGCAGCTCGAGCTGGCCCTGGTTGTGCGCCAGCTCGATCTCGTACACCACCGAAGGCGCGGTGGTGATGAGGTCGAGGTCGTATTCGCGCGTCAGCCGCTCCTGGATGATCTCCAGATGGAGCAGCCCCAGGAACCCGCAGCGAAAGCCGAAGCCCAGCGCCGCCGACGTCTCCATCTCGAATGAGAAGGACGCGTCGTTCAGTCTGAGCTTCGAGATGCTCTCGCGCAGCTTCTCGAAGTCGTTGGCGTCCACCGGGAACAGCCCGCAGAACACCACCGGCTGCACCTCCTTGAAGCCGGGCAGCGCCTCGAGCGCCGGACGCTTGGCATCGGTGATCGTGTCGCCGACGCGGGTCTGCGCCACCTCTTTGATCTGCGCGGTGATGAAGCCCATCTCGCCGGTGGCGAGCTCGGTCAGCTGCTCGATCTTGGGCCGGAAACAGCCGACGCGGTCGACGAGGTGCACCGTCCCCGTTTGCATGAACTTGATCTGCTGGCCCTTCTTCAGCACGCCGTCCATCACGCGCACCAGGATGACGACGCCGAGATACGGATCGTACCAGCTGTCGACCAGCATCGCCTTCAGCGGCGCCGCCGGATCGCCCTTGGGCGGCGGGATCTTCGTCACGATCGCCTCGAGGATGTCGGCGATGCCGATCCCCGATTTGGCGCTCGCCAGCACCGCCTCGGACGCGTCGATGCCGATCACGTCCTCGATCTCCTTCCTCACCTTTTCGGGTTCGGCGGCGGGCAGGTCGATCTTGTTGATGACCGGCACGATCTCATGGTCGTGCTCGATCGACTGATAGACGTTGGCGAGCGTCTGCGCCTCGACGCCCTGCGCGGCATCCACCACCAGCAGCGCGCCCTCGCACGCGGCCAGGCTGCGGCTCACCTCATAGGCGAAATCGACATGCCCCGGCGTGTCCATCAGGTTCAGCACATAGGCCTCGCCGTCCTTGGCGGTGTAGGCCAGGCGCACGGTCTGCGCCTTGATCGTGATGCCGCGTTCCTTCTCGATGTCCATGTTGTCGAGCACCTGCTCGGACATCTCGCGCTCGGTGAGGCCACCGGTCTGCTGAATCAGCCGGTCGGCGAGCGTCGACTTGCCGTGATCGATATGCGCGATGATCGAGAAGTTGCGGATGTGCGCGAGGTCTGTCGTCATGCGCGGCCGTTAGCACTCCGCAGCGCACATGCCAAAGCCTCTCAGCCCGGCTCGCGCGCCACCCGTTCGATCGCCCGCAAAGCCTGGAGATAGCGCGCCGACCCCTCGCCGCCGACCAGCGCCCAGCGTACCCCGCGCCGCTCCAGTTCGGCGCGCGACAGTTCGAAGAAGCGCCGGCGGTCGGCCGCCGCGCCGAACATCCGCGTGCCGTCCTCCACCCAGGGCAGGTCGATGTCGAACAGGAGATAGAGATCGGCATAATTGTCCCAGCGATCGAACCAGGGATCGCGGCGGCCGAACAGCATCTGCGCCCAAACCGCCGTCATCAGCGGATCGGTATCGAAGATCACCGGAAGCTCGCCCGACGCGACCGCGGCCCGGGTCTTGGCGTCATGCGCCTTGGCGATCACGATCAGGTCCGCCATCGTCAGGTCGGTGCCGAACGTCTCGCAATAGGTGCGGCCGAATTCGGCGATGCACTGCGTGTCGAAATGCTTGGCGAGCCGTGGCGCCATGGTCGATTTGCCCGTGCTTTCGGGGCCATGAAGACAGATCGAACGAAGCTTCACGCCGACACCCCCCGCTCCTGCCGGCCCCGCGCCACCTGCCAGCCGATCAGCCCCCGGATCGACAGCACGAGCAGCACGAGGTACAACGCCCCCGTGAGCCAGAGCTGCTTGGCGCAATAGAGCGGAACCGCGGCAAGGTCGACCGCGATCCACAGCCACCAATTCTCGATCGCACGCCGGGCGAGCATCATCTGCGCCGCCACCGAGCAAATCGCGACGCACGCATCCCACCACGGATAGGCCGCATCGGTGAACCGGTGCATCAGCAGGCCCCAGCCGAGCGTCGCCGCCGCGCAGCCCAGCACCCAATAGCCGCGCGCGGCCCAGGAAAGCCGTTCGACGATCACCGTGCCGGCCTGCGCGCGACCTCGCGCCCAATGCACCCAGCCATACAGGTTCACGACGAGGAAAAAGCCCTGGAGCAGCATGTCGCTGTAGAGATGCGCGCGGGCGAAAACGATCGCGTAGATCGCCACCGCGACGATCGCGAACGGATAGTTCCAGATGCTGCGCACCGCGAGCAGCGCCACGTTCGCGATCACGAGCACGGCGGCGACCGCCTCGATCGGGTTCACGGCCAGGTCCGGAAGCGGGTCGTCATCTCGGGCGCATCGCCTTGGTGTCGCCGCGCCGCGCTAGCGAAACGGCCCGGCCGCGACAAGCCCGCTTGCACCCGCCCGCGACGCTGGCTATAGGCGCCGCTCCAAGCACGGTCCCGCCCCATGGCGATCGACCGGACTCCGTCGGGGAGTAGCTCAGCCTGGTAGAGCACCGTCTTCGGGAGGCGGGGGCCGGAGGTTCGAATCCTCTCTTCCCGACCATTTCGCTTCAGCCGGCATCTGCGCCGTGAAGCGCACGCCCGGCGCGCCCGGCCAGATCCACGATATAATGCCAGGCCACGCGGCCCGACCGGCTGCCGCGCTGGGTCGCCCAGCGCACCGCCTCGTCGGGATCGTAGTCCAGCCCGTGCGCGGCGGCATAGGCGGCGACGATCGTCAGATAGCCCTCCTGGTCGAGCACATGGAAGCCGAGGCTGAGGCCGAAGCGATCGGCAAGGGCCAGTTGGTCGTCGACCGAATCGCGCGGGTTGATCGCGCTGTCCTGCTCGGCCACATCGCGCACGACCAGATGCCGGCGGTTGGCGGTGACGATCAGGCGGACATTGGCCGGCCGGGGCTCGGCCCCGCCCTCCAGCAGCGAACGCAGGGTGCGCGCTTCGGCGGGCGCGTCGAACCCCAGATCGTCGAGGAACAGCGCGAAGCCCCGCGGCACGTCCGCCAGACGCGCGAACAGCGCCGGCAGGCTGGCGAGCGTCGCCACCTCGACCAGCGCGAGATCGCCGCCCTCACCCTGCACGGCCGCCACCGCGCTTTTCACGAGCGCCGATTTGCCCGTGCCGCGCGCGCCCCATAGCAGCACGTCCTGCGCGGCATGGCCGGACGCGAGCCGGCGCAGATTGGCGACGAGCGCGGCCTTTTGCCGATCGATGCCGTGCAGCATCGCGAGCGGCAACGTTCCCGCGCCCCGCGCCGCGGCCAGGGTATCGCCCCGCCAGAGATAGACCGGATGCGCCGAGGGATCGGCCGCCGGCGGCGGTGGTGGCGAGAGCCGCTCGAGGGCGGCGGCGATGCGCTCCAGGGGATCCATGCGACGTTCGTAAGGCGATGCGACGCCGGCGTCAGCCCCCAAGCTGGCGGCGATGCGCGGCGATCACCGCATCGCCGGGCGCCAGCGCCACGGCTTCGTCGAGCAATTGCCGCGCGCCGTCGTCGTCGCCCGCGGCATCCAGCGCGACCGCATAGGCGTCGGCGGCATCCGCGTTCATCGGGCGCAGCGCATGCGCCGCCCGGCCATAGCTGCGCGCGATCGCGCCGTCGCCGCTGCCCGCATAAGCGCGCGCGAGATCGGCGAGCACCGCAGCATCGCGGTTGCCGATCGTGCGGCGGACGCCTTCCAGCGTGTCGATCGCCGCATCCCACTGCCCCGCGGCGACCTGGAGATGCCCCTGAAGCCGCCGCGCGACGAGGCTTTGCGGATTCTGCGAGAGATAGAGCGCGAGCGTCGTCGTCGCATCGCGCTGGCGCCCCGCGCGGCCGAGCGCATCGACCAGCCGCAGCATCGTCGGCTCGTCAAAGGCGAGATCGGCGGCGTGGCCATAGGCCGTCGCGGCGTCCGGATAATGGCCGCCGGCCGCGAGCACGTCGCCCCAAGCGAGCTGCGCGGCCGGCGCACCCGATGCGGCGACGACGAGCGCGCGCGCCTGTCGCGACGCCCCCGCCAGATCGCCCGCGGCGATCCGCCCGCGGATCAATCCCAGCGCGTAAGCCGGGTCGTTCGGCGCCTGGGCGGCGCCTGCCACCAGCACGCCCAGCGGATCGGCGGGCGCGAAGCTCGCCGCCGCCGCCACGGCGCCGGTCCGCGCGCGATCGCGAAGCTGGGCCGCGCCCACCGCATCCCCCGTCGCATCCGCCGCCGCCGCCGCCACGCCGAGCGAATAGCCGTCGGCATCGCCCCGCACCAAGATCGGCCGCAGCGTATCCAGCGCACCCACGGCATCGCCCGATCGCAGCAGTGCCGCGCCCAGCAATCGGCGCGCCACCACGTTCATCGGCTGGAGCGCCACGAGCCGGCGCCATTTCTCGATTGCCTGTTCGGTCTTGCCCTCGGCTGCATCGAGCGACCCGGCGAGCAGCAGGGCACCCGGCAGATTTTCGAGCCCGCCATTCGCCTTGGTCAGCAGGCTGCGCGCCAGCACGCTGTTGCCCGCACGCGCCGCGAGCACCGCCTGGAGATACAGCGCCTGCGCGCTGCCGGGGCGCGCGGCGAGCGCGGCGCGGCTGTCGGCCAGCATCGCGGCGTTGCGGCCAAGATCGCCGAGCGTCGCAGCGCGCTCGATCAGCGCGGGATGGTAATAGGCGTCGCGCGCGACCGCTGCGTCGAACCAGGGCAGCGCCGCGACCGGACCATAGCGTTTGCGCACGATCTCGCCCTGAAGCGTCAGCGCGGCGGGCTCGCGCGGCGCCAGCGCCGCGGCACGCGCGGCGGCATCGGCCGCGCCGCCCACCTCGCCGGCATCGAGACGGATGCGGCCGAGATCGGTCCAGGCGGCGGCATCGCGCGGATCGGCGTCGAGCACGCGGCCGATCGCCGCCTGCGCGCCGACGCGGTCGCCCTTGGCCGCCATCGCCCGCGCGGCGATGCGCATGGCATAGGCGGCGTAGCGCGGCGGCGCCTTCGCCGCCTCGGCCAGCGCGCCCGGCACGTCTCCCTGAAGCAGCCGCGCCTCGGCGAGCAACTGGTGCGTGCGATCGGCCGGCAGCCCGGCATCGCGCGCGCGCGTCAGCTCTCCCTCCGCCGCCAGCCCCTCGCCGAGCTGAAGATAGGCGCGCGCGAGCACCGCATGCGCGATCCCCGATCGCGGCTCGGCACGCACCGCATCCAGCGCATGGTTGCGCGCCGCGCTGTAATTGCCCGCCTCCAGCGTCGCGCGGGCATCCGCGAGCGCGCGCGGCGCACCGGGAGGAGGCTGGCGCTCCACCGCCACGATCGCGCCGAGCACCGCGACCAGGCACAGGGCCAGCACGGCGAAAAGCCGCACGCGCCGGCCGATCCGGATGCGGGGGACGGTCAGGCCGCGGCGGCGGCGCTGCAACAGCGGATAGGTCGCGTCAGCCATGGAGATCGTAGCTCTTCAGGAGGTCGTAAAGCGTCGGTCGGCTGATGCCGAGCAGCCGCGAGGCACCGGAGATATTGCCGTCGGCGCGGGCGAGCGCGCGGGCGATCGCGCGCCGATCCGCGCTTTCGCGGGCGGCACGCAGGTTGACGATCGCTTCGTCGCCCGCCGCCTTGTCGGCCAGATCGAGATCGGCGGCGGTCACATGCTTGCCGTCCGCCATGATGACCGCGCGCTTCACCCGATTTTCGAGCTCGCGCACGTTGCCGGGCCACGCCCAGCCGTCGATCGCGGCGCGGGCATCGGCGGACAGCCCGGTCACCGGCCGCTTCATCGCCGCGGCGTGGCGCGCCACGAACACGCGGGCCAGCAGCGCGGCATCGCCTGATCGTTCGGCGAGCGCCGGGATGCGCACGACGATCTCGGCCAGCCGGTAATAAAGGTCCTCGCGAAAGCTGCCGGCCGCGACCATCGCGTCGACATCCTGGTGCGTCGCGCACACGATCCGCGTGTCGATCGGGATCGCCTTACGGCCGCCGATCCGCTCGATCGAGCGCTCCTGCAGAAATCGCAGCAGCTTTACCTGCAGCGGCAGCGGCACATCGCCGATCTCGTCGAGGAACAGCGTGCCGCCATGCGCCTGCTCGATCTTGCCCTCGGTCGTCTTCACCGCTCCGGTGAACGCGCCCTTCTCGTGACCGAACAGCTCGCTTTCGAGCAGCGTCTCGGGGATCGCCGCGCAGTTGATCGCGACGAAGCGTCCGCGCGCGCGCGGCGAGGCATCGTGCAGGCCGCGCGCGAGCAGTTCCTTGCCCGTCCCGCTCGCCCCTAGCAGCATCACCGATACGTCGGCGGGCGCGACGCGCTCCAGCGTGCGGGTCACCGCCGCCATTTCGGGCGAGGCGGCGATCAGGCCGCCAAAGCCGCCGCTGCCGAGCCGCGCGGTGAGCCGCCGGTTCTCCGCCTCCAGCGCATGGACGTGGAAGGCGCGCGCGACGATCCGCCCCAGCGCGTCGATGTCGATCGGCTTGGCGTAGAAATCCCATGCCCCGTCGGCGATCGCCTGAAGCGCGCTCGCGCGGGCGCCATGCCCCGATGCCACGATCACCTTGGTCGCCGGCGCGAGCGCGAGAATGTCGGCCAGGGTCGCGAACCCCTCGGCGGTGCCGTCGGGATCGGGCGGCAGGCCGAGATCCAGCGTCACGACTGCGGGTTCGTGGAGGCGCATCGCCGCCAGCGTCTCGGCACGATCGCCCGCGGTGACGACCTCATAACCTTCATAGGCCCAGCGCAACTGGCGCTGGAGGCCCGCATCGTCCTCGACGATCAGGAGTTTCGGCAGGATCGGGCTGGTCATGCGGCGACCTCCATCGCAGGCGCGGCGGGCAGGACGATGCGGAAGCAACTGCCCTCGCCCGGATGGCTGGTCACCGTCATCGTGCCGCCCATGGCGTGGACGAGCTGCTTGGCCTCGAACGCGCCGACTCCGAAGCCGCCCGGCTTGGACGAGACGAAGGGGCGGAACAGCTCGTCGCGGACAAAGGCCGGCGTCATGCCGCAGCCGCCATCCTTGACGCCGATGGCGATGCCATGGTCGTCCTGCGCGGCGGTGACGGTCACCGGGCTACCCGGCGCGCTCGCCTCGCAGGCGTTCTGGATCAGGTGGCCGAGCACCTGTTCGAGCCGGCCGGGCTGCGCCAGCGCGAGCGGGGCGCCTTCGCCATGATACAGGATCGGGTGGGTGCGCGTGCGCGCCGCGATCCGCGCGGCGATGGCGGCCACGTCGACGGGCGCGCGCGATTCCTGCGGCGGCGCATGATGCTGCGACAGCCGCGCGAGCAGCGCGTTCATGCGGCCGGCCGAATCCTGCAGCGTCGCCACCATATCGGCGCGGAAATCGGGGTTGTCGGCATGGCGTTCGGCGTTGCGCGCCACGAGGGTCAATTGGCTCACCAGATTCTTCACGTCGTGCAGGATGAAGGCGAAGCGGCGGTTGAACTCGTCGAAGCGCTGCGCATCCGCCAGATCGGCCTGCGCGCGCTGCTCGGCGAGATAGCTCGCCGCCTGCGGCCCGGCGACGCGGAGCAGATCGAAATCCTCCCAGTCGAGCGTGCGGTCGACCGGCGGCCGGGCGAGCAGGATCGCGCCCACCAGCGATCCGAGATGCAGCAGCGGCACGATCGCCCAGGCATCCACGCGCACGATCATCCAGCGCGGCAGGCCCTCGGCGTCCGCCGCCCCCTTGCCCGCGCGCACCGCGTCGATCTCGATGATCCGCCCCGTGGCCAGATGCCGCGCATAGGCCTCATCGACGCCGCCGCTCGCGTCCCAGTTCCAGGCCGCTCCCGCTCCCAGGGCGCCGCCGTCCGGCACCAGCAGCAGGCCGGCGGGGGCATCGACCAGATCGGCAATCGCCTTGACGACGCGCTCGTCCAGTCCGGCGCCGACGCCCGGCCGGCCCAGCGTCGCCGTGAAGCGCTGCCACTCGACGCGATAGTCGTAGCGATGGCGAAACAAATGCTTGGCGAGCTTCACGCGCAGCCACGCCCGCAGCCAGGGGGTGGACAACAGGGTGAGGAGCGCCACCGCCGCCCCCAGCACGATGGCGGTCTGCACGATCCGCGCCTGCGCGCCCGCCACCCGCTCCGCCAGCATCGTGAGCACGATCGTGATGCCGACATAGGCGATCGCCGCCACGCCGGAGAGCGTCCGCACCGCCGCCGTTCGCGACACGGCGAAACGGCCGTCGCCCGGATGCTCGGTGGCGACCGCCAGCATCAGCCCGACGCCGATCATCGCCGCGCCGCGCAGGATGACGAGCAGGCCGGGATCGACGCGTGCGTAGAGCGCCACCAGCAGCAGCACGTCGACGCTCCACATGATGCCGAGCGCCATCGTCGCCACCTGCACGCCGCTGCGCGCCGCGGCACGCGCTGCGTCGTTGAGCTGGTGGACGAGCACCAGCGCGCCCACGGCCGCCATCATCCGCAGCAACAGCCTGGCGTCGACGACCGCGGCGAGCGCGGTGGGCCCGATCGGCGCGGCGGCGATCGCGGCCAGTGCCGCGCCGATCGTCGTCAGCGTTACGATCGCCACATACAGGCTGGCGAGCGGACGCGTGCCGAGCCGGTCGCGCCGGACGAGCAGATAGAGCGCCCCCAGCCAGGTGAGATCGCGGATCGCCTCCACCAATTGCGTGCTGAAATCCCAGGCGCCGATCCCCGCCACCGCCAGCGCCCAGAAGGCCGTGGCGAACAGCGCGGTGACGAACGCGCGCCTCACCCATCGCCCCTGCGATTGCGCGAGCTGCGCAATGGCCAGCGTGCCGAAAACGAGCGCGGCGAGCGCATGGCTCCACAGGATCAACTGCGCGATCATCGCGCGCCGCTCGGCCAGAGCACCACGCGCAGCGTCTGGAGAAGGATCAGCAGATCGAGAAAGGGCGAGTAATTCTTGGCATAGTACAGGTCGTATTCGAGCTTGTGCCGCGCATCCTCGACCGATGCGCCATAGGGATAGTTGATCTGCGCCCAACCGGTGATGCCCGGCTTCACCATATGCCGCTCCGCATAATAGGGTAGCTGCTGCTCGAGCTGCTCGACGAATTGCGGCCGCTCGGGACGGGGGCCGACGAAGCTCATCTCGCCTTTCAGCACGGCCCAGGTCTGCGGCAGCTCGTCGATCCGCACCTTGCGGATGATGCGGCCGATCCGGGTGACGCGCGGATCCTGCTCGGCCGCCCACACCGCCTGCCCCGCCACCTCCGCGTCCTGCCGCATCGACCGGAGCTTCACGATGTCGAAGCCCTGGCTGTACAGCCCGACGCGGCGCTGCCGGTAGAAGACGGGGCCGCGCGACTCGATCCGGATCGCCACCGCCGTCAGCAGGACGATCGGCAAGGTGAGGATCAGCAGCACGAGGCTCGCGACGATGTCGAACGCGCGCTTGGCGATACTCGACAGCATCCGCCCGCTCGCGAAACCGTCCGAGAAGATCAGCCAGGACGGGTTGACGCTGTTCAGGTCGATCCGCCCCGTCTCGCTTTCGAGGAAGCTCGAGATATCGGACACGGCGACGCCGGTCGTCTTCACGCGGAGCAGGTCCTTCAGCGGCAGCGCGTTGCGGCGTTCCTCCAGCGCGAGCACGATCTCGGTGGCGCGCGCATCGACGACATGCGCCGACAGATTGGGGATGGCCGCGCGCGGGACCGCGTCGCTGACGGCGGGTGCGCCCTCGCTCATCGCGACGAACCCGGCGACGATGAAATTGGCGCCGGGCCTAGCGGCGAGGTCGCGGATCTGTGCCGCGCGCACACCGGCGCCGAGCACCACGATGCGCCGCTTGAACGTCTCGCCACCCAGCGCGCGCCCCAGCAGAGCGCGCACCACCACCAGCGAGACGGTCGCGATCACCATCGAATAGAGCAGGTTCGATCGCCAGAAGGTCAGCGTCGGCACCAGGAAGAAGATCAGCGAGAGGAAGATGACGCCGAGCGACACCGCCACCGCCAGCCGCGCCGCCGCGAAGCGCAGCGACAGGAACGATGCCGCGGTATAGGCGCCCACCGCGACCAGCGCGATCTGAAGCGCGGCGGCAAACACCACGATCTGCGGGATGCGTTCGACGATCGGGCCCGCACTCATGCCGATCTGGCGCGCGCGTACCACCCAGCCGGCTTCGGCCGCCGCCATCAGCAGCACCGCATCGACCAAGCCCAACAGCAGCACCGCTTGCGGCACATAATGCTTGAACACCCGGATCATGGTCGCGCCATCCTGCTGACTGGAGGTGTAAGCAAATCCGACACGTACTCGCGCTTAACCGTAAATGGCGAACAAAAGGTTGAGGATGCCGCCGGATAGCTTCGTGCGGTCGCACGTTTGCTCCTGGTGGGCCGGCTCTATAGGGCGGGCACAACAGGAGGATACATGACTGCCACGCCGATCGTTCCCGTGATTTTGTCCGGCGGGTCGGGCACCCGTCTCTGGCCGATGTCGCGACCGGAAATGCCCAAGCAGATGCTCGCGTTGACGGCCGAGGCGACGATGCTCCAGCTTACCGCCGGCCGCGCGACCGGCGATGGGTTCGCCGCGCCCATCGTGGTGGCCAATGCGCGGCACGCCGACATGGTCGAAGAACAGCTCGATCAGGCCGGCGCCGAGCCGCAGGCGGTGATCCTCGAACCCGCCGGCCGTAACACCGCGCCGGCGATCGCGCTGGCCGCGATCGCCGCGGGGGGCGGCGATGCGCCGCTGCTCATCATGCCCTCCGATCACGTCATCGCCGACATCGACGCCTTCCATGCCGCGATCGCGGCGGCGCGGCCGCTGGTGGCCGATGGCTGGCTCGTCACCTTCGGCATCGCGCCCGATGCGCCCGAGACGGGCTATGGCTGGATCAAGATCGGCGAGGCCGTGGCCGACGGCGTCCACCGGGTGGCACGCTTCGTCGAAAAGCCGCCGCTCGACAAGGCCGAGGCGATGCTCGCGAGCGGCGACCATGCCTGGAACGGCGGCATCTTCCTGTTCCGGGCCGACGCCTATCTCGACGCGCTCGCCACCTTCGCGCCCGAGATGCTGGCGGCGACGCGGGAAGCGATGGCCGGGGCGCGGCGCGAGGGCGTGCGCGTTTTCCCCGACGCCGAAGCCTTCGCCCGCTCGCCCGACGACTCGATCGACTATGCGGTGATGGAGAAGGCCGAGCGCGTGGCGGTGGTGCCGGTCGCCATGGGATGGAGCGATGTCGGTAGCTGGGATGCGCTGCACGCGATCAGCGATACCGATGGCGACGGCAACGCGCACCGCGGCGACGTGCTCGCGATCGATACGCGCAATTGCCTGGTGCGCAGCGACGGCGTGCGGATCGCGATGGTCGGCGTGTCCGACCTGATCGTGGTCGCGAGCGGCAACGACATTCTGATTCTGCCACGCGGCCGCAGCCAGGAGGTCAAGAAGATCATCGCCGCGATGAAGTGACGCGGCGTCGATCAATCGTCGGCGAAGATTTCGCCGCGGGGGATGTTCAGGCCCAGTGACGGAAGCGCGAGATCGAGCGAATCCGAGAACAGCGTTTCCATCCAGCCATTCTCGATACGCTGGTGCACCGACAGGGTTTCGGCTTCCGGATCGATAAAGGCGATGGTGTCGACCGACCCGATCGCCCGATATTCGTCCTTCTTCACCGACAGGTCCGATCGGCGGGTGGACGGCGACAGGATCTCGATCACCACGCGGGGATCGGACAAGGTAAGATCGTCGGGGCGATCGCCGGGCGCGCCGCGGTCGATCGTCAGATCGGGGTAGCGCACCGAGCGGTCATGCGTGCGCACCGCCATGTCCGATCCATAAGGGCGACAGCCCGAGCCGCGCAGCGCATTGCCGAGCGCGACGAAGAGATTGCCCTGCACCCGGGCATGGCTGCGCGTGCCGCCGGCCATCATCTGGATGACGCCATTGTCGAGTTCGGCCTTCATATCGGGGCCGAAATCGATCCGGAGGAATTCCTCGGCCGTCAGCAGCCGGTAATGCTGGTCGGTCGCCATGCCCGCGATATACGCCGATCGTTCCAACAAACAAAGGGCCGGGAGTTGCCCCTCCGGCCCTTCGTCTTGGTGATATGTTCGGCGTAGGTCCGTCCTCGGGCGAGTCCGTGGCCAGCAGGCCACGGCCGCCCTTCGGATCAGAAGTCCATGCCGCCCATGCCGCCCATGCCGCCACCGCCGCCCATGGGCATGGCGGGCTTGTCCTCGGGCAGCTCGCTCACGGCCGCTTCGGTCGTGATGAGCAGGCCGGCGACCGATGCCGCATTCTGGAGCGCGGTGCGCACGACCTTGGTCGGGTCGATCACGCCGGCCTGGACCAGGTTCTCGTACGTGTCGGTCTGGGCGTTGAAGCCCATCGTCGGATCGTTGCCCTCGAGCAGCTTGCCCGAAACCACCGCACCGTCGTGACCGGCGTTGGTCGCGATCTGGCGGACCAGCGTCGTCAGCGACTTGCGGACGATGTCGATACCGCGCGTCTGGTCGTCGTTCGCGCCGGTCATGCCTTCGAGCGCCTTGGTCGCGTACAGCAGCGCCGTACCACCACCGGGAACGATGCCCTCTTCGACCGCGGCGCGGGTCGCGTGGAGTGCGTCGTCGACGCGGTCCTTGCGCTCCTTCACCTCGACCTCGGATGCGCCACCGACCTTGATGACCGCAACGCCGCCGGCGAGCTTGGCGAGACGCTCCTGGAGCTTCTCCTTGTCATAGTCGCTGGTGGTGTTCTCGATCTGCTGGCGGATCGCCTCGGTGCGGCCCTTGATCGAATCGGCGTCACCCGCACCATCGACGATGATGGTGTTGTCCTTGTCGATCGTCACGCGCTTGGCGGTGCCGAGCATCGCGGTCGTCACGGTCTCGAGCTTGATGCCCAGATCTTCCGAGATCATCTCGCCCTTGGTCAGGATCGCGATATCCTCGAGCATCGCCTTGCGACGATCGCCGAAGCCGGGTGCCTTGACCGCTGCGACCTTCAGGCCGCCGCGCAGCTTGTTCACCACGAGCGTGGCGAGCGCCTCGCCCTCGATGTCCTCGGCGATGATGAGCAGCGGACGACCGGTCTGGACGACGGCTTCCAGGATCGGAAGCATCGCCTGCAGGTTGCTGAGCTTCTTCTCGTGGATCAGGATGAACGGATCCTGGAGCTCGACGGTCATCTTCTCGGGGTTGGTGATGAAGTACGGCGACAGATAGCCGCGGTCGAACTGCATGCCCTCAACGACGTCCAGCTCGAATTCGAGACCCTTGGCCTCTTCGACGGTGATGACGCCTTCCTTGCCGACCTTCTCCATCGCCTCGGCGATCTTCTCGCCGACGACGGTGTCGCCATTGGCCGAGATCACGCCGACCTGAGCGATTTCCTGCGTGCCCGACACGGGCTTCGAACGCGCCTTCACGTCCTCGATCACCTTGATGACGGCGAGGTCGATGCCGCGCTTCAGGTCCATCGGGTTCATGCCGGCCGCAACCGACTTCATGCCCTCGCGCACGATCGCCTGGGCGAGCACGGTCGCGGTGGTCGTGCCGTCGCCGGCATTGTCGTTGGTCTTCGAGGCCACTTCGCGCAGCATCTGCGCGCCCATGTTCTCGAACTTGTCCTTCAGCTCGATCTCCTTGGCGACGGTAACGCCGTCCTTGGTGATCCGGGGTGCGCCGAAGCTCTTGTCGATCACGACGTTGCGGCCCTTCGGCCCAAGCGTCACCTTCACCGCGTCGGCGAGGATGTCCACGCCGCGCAGGATGCGCTCGCGTGCGTCACGCGAAAATTTTACGTCCTTGGCTGCCATGCTGGCTACCTTTCAGATGTGAGTTCGAAAATTACGAAGTGGAGGAAGTGGAGGCGCTCGCGCCGTTTCCACTTCCGCCATTCAACGGGCCAGAATTCAGCCGACGATCCCCAGGATGTCGGATTCCTTCATGATGAGGAGGTCCTCGCCATCGACCTTCACCTCGGTGCCGGACCATTTGCCGAACAGCACGCGGTCGCCGGCCTTCACCTCGAGCGGGTGGACGTCGCCCGACTCGCTGCGGGCGCCGGTGCCGGCGGCGACGACTTCGCCTTCCTGCGGCTTTTCCTTGGCGGTGTCGGGGATGATGATCCCGCCGGCCGTCTTCTCTTCCGCCTCGACACGGCGGACGAGGACACGGTCGTGCAACGGACGAAAGTTCATTGCTGTGGTCCCTCTTCAGGTGATGTTACAGATTTCTGGCACTCACGGGGTGCGAGTGCCAACGCCCGCCATATGTGGGCGCCCCGTGGCACCGTCAACGCCCGGTGGAACAAAAATCGCGCCCGTCAGTCCACCGGAGCCGCGAGCAGGCCGAGCCGTTCGCGCGCCGCCCAGCGCCACACCAGCATCATCGATACCGCGGCCAGCCCGGCGGCCAGCCCGGCCCAGATGCCGACCCCCTGCCACCCGGCGCGAAAGCCGAGCAGCACCGCGGTGCCGAAGCCGATCACCCAATAGCCGAACGCGGCGATCAGCATGGGCCAGCGCGTATCCTGCAGGCCGCGCAGCGCCCCCGCGGTGACCGCCTGCGCGCCGTCGAACAGCTGAAACATCGCCGCCACCGCGAGATAGCGCACCGCCAGCGCGACGACGCGCGCATTGGCGGGGGCATCAACGTCCAGATAGATGCCGATGAACAGCCGCGGCATCGTCCAGATCGACACCGCCGTCAGCGTCATGAAGCCGGTGCCGATCAGGATCGCGGTGCTCCCCGCGCGCGCGATCCAGCGCCGGTCGCGCGCGCCATAGGCCAACCCCACGCGGATCGTGGCGGCCTGCGCCATGCCCAGCGGCACCTGGAACGCGATCGCGGCGATGTTGAGCGCGATCGCGTGCGCGGCCACCTCGGTTACGCCGATCAGCCCCATCAGGATCGCCGCCCCGCCGAACAGCCCGGCCTCCAGCGTCAGCGTCAGCGCGATCGGCAGGCCCAGCGCGACGATCTGCCGCAGCCGCGGCCATTCGGGGCGCCACCAGCGGCCGAACAGGCGGTAGCGGCGCAGCCGCCGGTCGAAGCGCAGGATCGCGGCATAGGCGATCATCGTCACCACGCTCGTCACCACGCTCGCGATGGCGGAGCCTTCCAAGCCGAGCGCGGGAAAGCCGGCATGGCCGAACACCAGCAGCCAGTTGCCGAGCAGCCCCACGCCCAGCGCCAGCGCGGTGACGCCCAGCGCCCAGCCCGGCCGGCCGAGCGCCGCCGCGACGGTGCGCATCACCGCGGCGGCGATGGCGGGCAGCAGCGCGACGAGCAGGATGGCCATGAACGCCCCCGCCCGCGCCGCCACCTGCGGATCCTGCCCCGCCAGCCGCAGCAGCGCGGCGCCGTTCGCCAGCAGCGCCATCGCCGGCACGGCGGTGACGACCGCCAGCCACATCGCCATCCGGAACGAGCGCCGCACCTCGCGCACCGCATGGCGGCGCGCGCCCAGTTCGGCGGCGATCAGCGGCGCGCAGGCGGTGGCCAGGCCGATCAGCGTCCAGAGGATCAGGCTGAACACGAACACGCCGAGCGTGGCCGCAGCGAGTTCGGCGGTGCCAAGCCGTGCGACGAACACCACGTCGACCGAATAGACCGCCATCTGCAACAGGTTCGCCCCGACCAGCGGCCCCGCCAGGGCGAGCAGCGGCCGCCATTCGGCGCGGGCGGCGGCGGGAGGCGGAACGGCCGGCGACGGAGAGGCTGGCGCGTGCATGCGAGCGCCCTAGCGGGTGGCGGGGGCGGAGGACAGGGGTGCGATCGGGGACTTGGTAGCCTTTCCCTTCTCGTTCCCCGGCGGAGGCCGGGGTCCAGTTGGGCGAACGGCTGTGCGTCATCACCGAACCTCACCCAACTGGGCCCCGGCCCCCGCCGGGGAACAAGGCGGTAAGGAACGCCCCCCAACGATGTTGCCCCATCGCCACACCGCACGCTATGCAGGGCCGAACCGACCGCGGGCTGCCGCGCGTCGCCCGTGAAAGGACAAGGCCCCCATGAAGCTCGTGCGCGGCGCATGGAAATTGCTGGTGGGCATCAAGGACGGGCTCGTCCTGATCGCGATGCTGCTGTTCTTCGGCCTGATCTTCGCCGGGCTGAACGCGCGGCCCAACACCGCGATCAAGGATGGCGCGCTGCTGCTGAAGCTCGACGGCACGATCGTCGAACAGCCCGCCACGCCCGCCGCCTTCGCCTCGCTGAGCGGACAGGGCAGCCCCAAGCAGTTCCGCCTGCGCGATCTCGTCCGCGCGATCGACGCGGCGAAGGACGATGCGCGCGTGAAGCTGGTGGTGCTCGATCTCGAATCCTTCGGCGGCGGCTATCCCGCCGCGCTGAACGAGGTGGCCGACGCGATCGGCCGGGTGCGCGCCAGCGGCAAGCCCGTGCTCGCCTATGCCACCGGCTATACCGATGCAGGCTACCGCCTCGCCGCCAACGCCTCCGAGGTGTGGATGAACCCGATGGGCGGCACGCTGTTCACCGGGCCGGGCGGCAGCCAGCTCTATTACAAGGGGCTGATCGACAAGCTGGGCGTCGACGTGCACGTCTACCGCGTCGGCAAGTTCAAGTCGTTCGTCGAGCCCTATACCCGCGCCGACCAGAGCCCCGAGGCGCGCGCGGCGAGCCAGGCGCTGTACGGCACGCTGTTCGCGCAGTGGCGCGAGGCGGTCGGCAAGGCGCGGCCCAAGGCGCAGGTGGCAAGCTTCCTCGCCAGCCCCGAAAAGCCGATCCTTGCCGCGGGTGGCGACATCGCCCGGGCGAACCTGGCCGCGGGGATCGTCGACCGGCTGGGCGATCGCACCAGCTTCGGCACGCGCGTCGCGCAGATCGCGGGCGTCGACACCGGCAAGCCCGCCGGCGCGTTCCGCACCATCCCCTACGACAATTGGGTGGAGGCGCACCCGCTGTCGACCGATGGCGACGCGATCGGCGTGGTGACGGTGGCGGGCGACATCGTCGACGGCAAGGCGGGCCCCGGCACCGCGGCCGGCGACACGATCGAAAAGGCGCTGCTCGACGGGCTGGCGACCAAGGACCTGAAGGCGCTGGTGCTGCGCGTCGATTCGCCGGGCGGATCGGTGCTCGCCTCCGAACAGATCCGCCGTGCGGTGATGGTCGCCAAGGCCAAGGGCCTGCCGGTGGTGGTGTCGATGGGCGGTCTCGCCGCATCGGGCGGCTATTGGGTGTCGACCGCGGCCGACATGATCTTCGCCGAACCCTCCACGATCACCGGATCGATCGGGATCTTCGGCATCATCCCCACCTTCGAGAAGACGCTCGCCAAGGTGGGCGTCACCGCGGACGGCGTGAAGACCACCGCGTTGTCGGGCCAGCCCGACATCTATGCGGGCACCACGCCGGTGCTCGATTCGATCCTTCAGGCGGGGATCGAGAACGGCTATCGCCAGTTCGTCGGCCGCGTCGCGCAGGCGCGCCACCTGACGCCCGCGCGGGTCGACGCAATCGGCCAGGGCCGGGTGTGGGACGGCGGCACCGCGCGGCAGCTGGGGCTGGTCGACCGGTTCGGCACGCTGTCCGACGCGATCGCCGAGGCGGCGCGGCGCGCGAAGCTCGATCCGGCCAAGGTCCATGCCGAATATCTGGAAAAGCAGCCGGGCTGGGCCGCCAAGCTCGCGCGCTCGATCGCCGACCGCGACGACGACGGCGATGCGAGCCGCGGTTCGGACGACCTGTTCGGCCGCGCCGCCGCCGATCAGCGCGCCACGCTGGCGCGCGCGCTGGGCGATGCGAAGCGGCTGGTCTCAACCGGCTCGATCCAGGCGCGCTGCCTCGAATGCGGCGGCCTCGGCCCCAGCGCGCGCGACGCCGACGACGCGACGCTGCTGAACCTCGTGCTGGCCCGGGTCGGGCTCTGACGGAGGCGGGCGTTAGCGCCGCCCGCGATAGGCCGGCAGGCCCCAGTGGAAGCGCATCGCCGCGGCGCGCAGGGTGAAGCCCGCGCTCGCCGCGGCGACGGCGGCCCAGGCGGGCGGCATGCCCAGCCGCTCCAGCGCGACATAGGCGGCCGCCGCCAGCGCTGCGGCGGTGACATAGAGTTCGGGGCGCATCAGGATCGAGGGTTCGCCCGCCAGCACGTCGCGGATGATCCCGCCGACACAGGCGGTGATGACCCCCATCAGCGCGGCGGGCACCGGCGGCACGCCGTAGTTCAGCGCCTTGGCCGCGCCATACACCGCATAGGCGGCGAGCCCGACCGCATCGAACCAGTCGAGCGCCGCACCGCGCCACCAGCGCTCGGGCGTCGTCCAGATCACCAGCGCCACGCCCAGGCACACCGCCGCGGCGCGCGCATCGTGCACCCAGAACACCGGCGCGCCGATCAGCAGGTCGCGCACCGTGCCCCCGCCCACCCCCGTCACCAGCGCGAAGAAGGCGAGCGTGACGAGCGTCTGCGCGCGCTTGGCCGCCGCCAGTGCGCCCGATGCGGCGAACACCGCGAGCGCGATCAGGTCGAGCCAGGGTGCGGCGGCCGGCAGCACGGCGACGGGAAGGATCATGGGCACCATGATGCGCGCTGTATAACCTGCATCGTATGGCGGCCACCCCTTGTGTGGCCAAAATATCACACCATCTTCGCGCCAAGTCAGACAGGGATCACCCATGAACCTCGATAAATTCACCGACCGCGCCAAGGGCTTTCTCCAATCGGCGCAGACCGTCGCGATCCGCATGAACCACCAGCGCATCGCCCCCGAACATATCCTCAAGAGCCTGCTCGAGGACGAGGAGGGCATGGCGTCTGGGCTGATCGCCAAGGCGGGCGGCGACGCGCGCCGCGCGCTTTCCGAAACCGATCTCGCGCTGGCGAAGATTCCGCAGGTGTCGGGCGGCGGCGCGCAACAGACGCCGGGGATCGACAATGATGCGGTCCGCGTGCTCGACCAGGCCGAGGAGATTGCGAAAAAGGCAGGCGACAGCTTCGTGACCGTCGAGCGGCTGCTCGTCGCGCTGGCGCTGTCGCTGAACACCGCGGCGGGCAAGGCGCTGAAGGCGGCGGGCGTGACCCCCGAGGCGCTCAACACCGCGATCAACGACCTGCGCGGCGGCCGCACCGCGGACACCGCGTCGGCCGAGGACCGCTACGACGCGCTGAAGAAATTCGCGCGCGACCTGACGCAGGCGGCACGCGACGGCAAGCTCGACCCGGTGATCGGCCGCGACGAGGAGATCCGCCGCACCATCCAGATCCTCGCACGCCGCACCAAGAACAACCCCGCGCTGATCGGCGAACCCGGCGTCGGCAAGACCGCCATCGCCGAGGGCCTGGCGCTGCGCATCGCCAACGGCGACGTGCCCGACACGCTCAAGAACCGCAAGCTGATGGCGCTCGACATGGGCGCCCTTATCGCCGGTGCCAAATATCGCGGCGAGTTCGAGGAGCGGCTGAAGGGCGTGCTCGACGAGGTGAAGGCGGCCGAGGGCGACATCGTCCTCTTCATCGACGAGATGCACCAGCTCATCGGCGCGGGCAAATCCGAGGGCGCGATGGATGCGGGCAACCTGCTGAAGCCCGCGCTCGCGCGCGGCGAGCTTCACTGCGTCGGCGCGACCACGCTCGACGAATATCGCAAATATGTCGAGAAGGACCCCGCGCTCCAGCGCCGCTTCCAGCCCGTCATGGTCGGCGAACCCACGGTCGAGGACACGATCTCGATCCTGCGCGGGCTGAAGGATCGCTACGAGCTGCACCACGGCGTGCGCATCACCGACGGCGCGATCGTCGCGGCGTCCACCCTGTCGAACCGCTACATCACCGATCGCTTCCTGCCCGACAAGGCGATCGACCTGATGGACGAGGCCGCCAGCCGCATCCGCATGGAGGTGGAGAGCAAGCCCGAGGAGATCGAGAATCTCGATCGCCGCATCATCCAGCTCAAGATCGAGCGCGAGGCGCTGAAGCGCGAGACCGACGCCGCCTCGGTTGACCGGCTGGCCAATCTGGAGCGCGAGCTCGCCAATCTGGAGCAGCAATCCGCCGAGCTGACGACGCGCTGGCAGGGCGAGAAGGACAAGATCGGCGCCAGCGCGAAGCTGAAGGAGCAGCTCGACGCGGCACGGCTCGAGCTGGAGCAGGCGCAGCGTTCCGGCGACCTCGCGCGCGCGGGCGAGCTGTCCTACGGCACGATCCCTGCGCTGGTCCGCCAGGTCGAGGAGGCGCAGGGCGAGACGGAGGGCGCGATGCTGCGCGAGGAGGTGACCGCCGACGACATCGCCGCGGTGGTGTCGCGCTGGACGGGCATTCCGGTCGACCGCATGCTCCAGGGCGAGCGCGACAAGCTGCTCGCGATGGAGGCGATCATCGGCAAGCGCGTGATCGGGCAGGCGCATGCGGTGCGCGCGGTCTCCACCGCGGTGCGCCGCGCGCGCGCGGGGCTACAGGATCCCAACCGCCCGCTCGGCAGCTTCCTGTTCCTCGGCCCCACCGGCGTCGGCAAGACCGAGCTGACCAAGGCGCTCGCCGAATTCCTGTTCGACGATCCGAACGCGATGGTGCGCATCGACATGAGCGAGTTCATGGAGAAGCACGCGGTCGCGCGGCTGATCGGCGCGCCGCCGGGCTATGTCGGCTATGAGGAAGGCGGCGTGCTGACCGAGGCGGTGCGGCGGCGGCCCTATCAGGTGGTGCTGTTCGACGAGGTGGAGAAGGCGCATGGCGACGTGTTCAACGTGCTGCTGCAAGTCCTCGACGACGGGCGGCTGACCGACGGCCAGGGGCGGACGGTGGATTTCACCAACACGCTCATCATCCTGACATCGAACCTGGGCTCGCAATATCTGGCGAATCTGGGCGATGGCGAGGACGTCGCCACCGTCGAGCCGCAGGTGATGGAGGTGGTGCGCGGCCATTTCCGCCCCGAATTTCTGAACCGGCTGGACGAGATCATCCTGTTCCACCGGCTGGGCATGGGCGAGATGGCGCCGATCGTGGACCTCCAGGTGGCGCGCGTCGGCAAGCTGCTGGCGGATCGCAAGATCACGCTCGACCTGACCGACGCCGCACGCGCGTGGCTCGGGCGGGTCGGCTATGATCCGGTCTATGGCGCACGCCCCTTGCGCCGCGCGGTGCAGCGCCACCTTCAGGATCCGCTTGCCGACCTGATCCTGCGCGGCGACGTGAAGGACGGCGCCACCGTCCATGTCGACGAGGGCGACGGCAAGCTGAGCCTGACCGTGGCGTGATCCGCCCGGACATCCGCTGATTTCCCACCGGAATATCAGCGGATGTCGCGACGGGAGAGCTTGTGCGGCGCGACCGCGTCCCCCTACACTGAGTCAACAGATGGGGGACGGGAATGAAGTTGCGAAGCGCGGCGCGAACATGGGTGGGTTCGCTGACGGCCCTGGCGCTGATCGGCTGTGGCCAGCCGACACCGGTGAAGACGGCATCGGACAAACCCGCGCCGGGCTCCGGCCCCGGCAAGGGCCATGGCTATTCGCACGACCCCTACCCGTCCACCTATCGGCCCTATCCCGGCGTGCCCACGCTCGTCCGCGACGTGACCGTCTATGACGGCGAGGGCGGCCGGATCGATCACGGCGCGGTGCTGTTCGCCGACGGCAAGGTCGTCGCGATCGGCCAGACGCTCGACGCGCCCGCCGGCGCGACCGTGATCGACGGCGCGGGAAAATGGGTCACGCCCGGCATCATCGATATCCACAGCCATCTGGGCGATTATCCGAGCCCCGCGGTGCAGGCCAATTCGGACGGCAACGAGGCGACCTCGCCCGTCACCGCCGACGTCTGGGCCGAACACAGCGTGTGGCCGCAGGATCCGGGCTTCGGCCGCGCGCTGACGAATGGCGGGGTCACCACGCTGGAGATCCTGCCGGGCTCGGCCAATCTGTTCGGCGGCCGCTCGGTGGTGCTGAAGAACGTCTATGCCCGCACCGTGCAGGGCATGAAGTTCCCCGGCGCACCCTACGGCCTCAAGATGGCGTGCGGTGAGAACCCGAAGCGCGTCTATGGCTCCAAGGGGCGCGAACCCTCGACGCGGATGGGCAACATCGCGGTCGACCGCGCCACCTGGGCGAAGGCGGTCGAATATCGCCGCAAATGGGACAAGTACGAAAAGGACGGCGGCGAGGCGCCGACGCGCGACATCGCGATGGACACGCTGCGCGGCGTGCTCGACGGCGAGATCCGCGTGCAGAACCATTGCTACCGCGCCGACGAGATGGCCAACGTCATCGATATGTCGAAGGAGTTCGGCTATCACGTCGCCGCGTTCCATCACGCGGTCGAGGCCTATAAGGTCGCGGACCTGTTGAAGGCGAACGGCGTGTGCGCCGCGGTCTGGTCCGACTGGTATGGCTTCAAGATGGAGAGCTTCGACGGCATCCGCGAGAATCTGGCGCTGCTGCAACAGGCCGGCACCTGCGCGATGATCCATTCGGACGACGAGAACGGCATCCAGCGGCTGAACCAGGAGGTGGCCAAGGCACTCTCGGCGGGTCGTCACGCGGGGATCGCGATCCCCGATGCGGTGGCATGGGAGTGGCTGTCGTACAATCCGGCCAAGGCGCTCGGCATCGCCGACCGGACGGGCAGTCTGAAGCCCGGCAAGATGGCGGACGTGGTGCTGTGGAACGGCGATCCGTTCAGCGTCTACACCCGTCCCGAAAAAGTGTGGGTGGACGGCGCGCTGCTCTACGATGCCAACGATCCGCACCGCCGGCCGGTATCGGATTTCGAATTGGGCCAGCCGGGTTCGGGAGACGTGAAGTGAAGGCCCTGCTCCTCGCCTGTGCCGCGCTGGTCGCGGCGCCCGCCGCCGCGCAGACGGGGTCCCTGCAAAGCGATGCTTTGCGGGGTGGACAAACCGTCGCGATCGTCGGCGGCACGCTGGCGGTCGGCGACGGGTCGCAGCCGATCCCCAACGGCACCGTCGTCTTTCGCGACGGCGCGGTCGTCGCGGCGGGCACGAACGTCGCCGTGCCCGCCGGCGCCACCGTGGTGGACGCGCACGGCAAGTGGATCGCGGCGGGCATGATCGCCGGCTTCAGCAATCTGGGGCTCGTCGATGCCGAGGGGATCGAGGAAAGCAACGACAGCCGCGCCGGCCGCTCGCCCTTTGCCGCCGGGATCGACATCGCCCCGTGGATCAACCCGCAGGCCGAACCGATCGGCGACGAGCGGCTGGGCGGCATCACCCGCGCGATCGTCGCGCCCGATGCGGGGGGATCGATCTTCGCAGGACAAGGCGCGGTGATCGATCTGGGCGACGGCGCGCCGCCGGTGACACGCGCGCGCGCGTTCCAATATGTCGAGCTGGGCGAAGGCGGCGCGCGAACCGCGGGGGGCAGCCGCCCGGCCGCCTTCGCGATGTTCCGCGACGCGCTCGCCCAGGCCGTGGATTATCGCCGCAGCCCGGCGACGTTTGGCGGTCGCGAGAAGGATTCGCTGCTGAAGCGCGGCGATGCCGAGGCGTTGCTGGGCGTGATCGACGGGCGCGTGCCGCTGCTCGTCCATGTCGAGCGCGCCAGCGACATCCTCGCCGTGCTGGCGCTGCCGCACGACTATCCCAGGATCCGCCTCGTGCTGGTGGGCGCCAGCGAAGGGTGGATGGTGGCGCGCCAGATCGCCGAGGCGCGCGTGCCGGTGATCGCGGGCGCGCTGGAGGATCTGCCCGCCGCGTTCGAAAAGCTCGCCGCGACCGAATCGAACGTCGGCCGGATGACGCGCGCGGGCGTGCCCGTGGCGATCTCGACGCTGGGCGCCAACACCGCGCCCGGCGAGCATGTCCTCGCCCAATATGCCGGCAACCTCGTCGGCTTCGGCCGGACCCCCGGCGCCACGGGGCTCGACTGGGGGCAGGCGTTCGCGACGATCACGTCCCGGCCCGCGCAGGCGCTGGGGATGGACGGCAGCATCGGTTCGCTCCGCCCCGGCCGCCGCGCGGACGTGGTGCTGTGGGACGGCGATCCGCTCGAACTGTCGTCGGCGCCCGTCGCGATCTGGATCGACGGCCGGCCGCAGCCGATGCGATCGCGCCAGAGCGCGCTGCGCGACCGCTATCGCAATGCCGGCGAAGGCACGCTGCCCAAGGCCTATGAACGGTGAGGATGACGATGAAGCGATCGACCTTGTGGCTGGCCGCGACCGCGGCGGTGATCGGCGCCGCCCCCGTGGCGGCAGCGGACAACCCCTTTGCGACGCGCAGCACGCTGCCGTTCGAGGCGCCGCCGTTCGACCGGATCACCGACGCCGATTACCAGCCGGGCTTCGAACAGGGCATGGCCGAGCAGCGCGCCGAGATGCGCCGGATCGCGGACGATCCCGCCCCGCCGAGTTTCGCCAACACCATCGCCGCGATGGAGCGCTCGGGCGCGATCCTGCGGCGCGTGTCGGCGGCGTTCGGGGCGGTCAACCAGGCGGATACCAACCCCGCGCGCCAGGCGGTGCAAAAGGCGATGGCGCCCAAACTCGCCGCGCATAACGACGCGATCTATCTCGATCCGGCGCTCTTCGCGCGGGTGAAGCGGCTGTACGACCAGCGCGCGAGCCTGGGCCTGGATGCGCAGCAGCGTCAGGTGCTCGACATCGTCTATCAGCGCTTCGTACGCGCCGGCGCCCTGCTGTCGGATGCGGACAAGGCGAAGCTGCGCGACCTGAACGGCCAGTTGTCGATGCTGCAGACCGCGTTCGTCCAGAAATTGCTGGCGGCGACCAAGGCGGGCGCGCTCGTGGTGGACGATCCCGCAGCCCTTGCCGGGCTGGGCGACGGCGGCATCGCCGCGGCGGCGGCGGCGGCGAACCAGCGCGGCCTTTCCGGCAAATGGGTCGTGCCGCTGCAGAACACCACGCAGCAGCCGGCGCTCGAATCGCTGTCCGACCGGGCGACGCGCGCGCGGCTGTTCGACCGGAGCTGGACGCGCAGCGAACGGGGCGATGCCAACGACACGCGCGACACCGCCGCCACGATCGCGCAGTTGCGCGCGCGCAAGGCCGCGCTGCTCGGCTATCCCGACTGGGCGTCCTATGTCCTCGCCGACCAGATGGCGAAGACGCCGCAGACCGCCGAAGCCTTCATGGCCAAGCTGATCCCGCCGACCGTCGCGCAGCAGCGCCGCGAAGCCGTCGAGATCGACGCCGCCATCAAGGCCGACGGCGGCGACTTCACCGTCAAGCCCTGGGATTGGGACCGCTATGCCGAACGCGTGCGCCATGCGCGGTTCGATCTCGACCAGAATCAGGTAAAGCCCTATTTCGAACTGAACGCGGTGCTGGAAAAGGGCGTCTTCTTCGCCGCGACCAAGCTCTACGGCGTGACGTTCAAGGCGCGCCACGACATCCCGGTCTATAACCCGGACGTGCGCGTGTTCGAGGTGTTCGACCGCGACGGCAAGCATCTCGGGCTGTTCTACTGCGACTATTTCAAGCGCGACAACAAACAGGGCGGCGCCTGGATGAGCAGCTTCGTCGGCCAGTCGGGCCTGCTCGGCACGCAGCCGGTGGTGTACAACGTCGCCAACCTGCCCAAGCCCGCCGCGGGGCAGCCCGCGCTCATCAGCTTCGACGACGTGACGACGATGTTTCACGAATTCGGCCATGCGCTGCACGGCCTGTTCTCGAACATCGCCTATCCCTCGCTCGGCGCGTCGGCGCGCGACTTCGTCGAATTCCCGTCGCAGTTCAACGAGCATTGGGCGCTCGATCCGGCGGTGCTCGCGCATTATGCGGTCGATTACCGCACCGGTGCGCCGATGCCCGCGCCGCTGGTCGCCAAGATCAAACAGGCCGCCAAGTTCAACCAGGGCTATGCGCTGGGCGAGCTGATCGCCGCGGCCGAACTCGACATGCAGTGGCACGCCCTGCCCCCGACCGCGCCGAAGCAGGACGTGGACGCGTTTGAGACGGCGGCGCTGGCCAAGACCGGGCTCGATGTCGCGCATGTGCCGCCGCGTTACCGCAGCAGCTATTTCCAGCATATCTGGTCGGGCGGTTATGCGGCGGGCTATTACGGCTATCTGTGGACGCAGATGCTCGAAAACGATGCCTATGCCTGGTTCATGGCGCATGGCGGCCTGACGCGCGCGAACGGCGATCGCTTTCGCGATCTCGTCCTGTCGCGCGGGCACAGCCAGGATTACGCGACCATGTTCCGCGCCTTTTACGGCAAGGATCCCGATATCGGCCCGATGCTCCAGGATCGCGGGCTGGCACCGGCGGCCAAGCCCTGACGATCAGGGCCTGGGGCGATACCGATCGAACCAGGCCAGGATCGCCGCATTCTCGGCCACCAGCTGCGAGGGGCGATCCGCCAGCCCGCCATGGCTGGCGCTCGGCACGCGGATCAGCACCGTCGGCACCGCACGGATCTGGAGCGCGGCATAGAATTGCTCCGCCTCGCTCGGCGGCGTGCGGTGGTCGTCCTCGCCCACCATCACCGCGGTCGGCGTCTTCACGTTGCCGACGAGGCTGAGCGGCGAACGGCGCCAATATTGCTCGGGATCTTCCCAGGGCATCTTGCCGAACCAGTATTTCGCCATCGAGGTATAGCCGTCGGTGGTCAGCACCTCGCTTGTCCAGTTGATGACCGGCTTCTGCGTCACCGCCGCCTTGAACCGGTCGGTCTTGCCGACGATCCACGCGGTGAGCAGCCCGCCGCCCGATCCGCCCGTCACGAAGAGCGCGTTGGGATCGACGCTGCCACCCGCGATCGCGGCATCGACGACGCTCATCAGGTCGTCATAATCCTTGCTCGGATAATCGTGATGGATCCGGTTGGCGAAATCCTCGCCATAGGACGTCGAGCCGCGCGGATTGGCATAGACGACGATATAGCCCGCCGCCGCATAGAGCTGATCGTCGGTCGACCACACCGGCCCATAGCTCGCGAACGGGCCGCCATGGATTTCGAGGATCAGCGGATATTTGCGCGCCGGATCGAAATCGGGCGGCGTCACCATCCACGCGTCGATCGGCAGGCGGTCCGCCGAGGAGGTGACCGCCAGCGGACGCACCGCCGCCAGCGTCTTGCCCGCGAAAAGCTGCGCGTTGAGCGTCGTCAGCGGCTTCAGCGCACCGCCGCGCGTGGCGACCGCGACGTCGCCGGGATGCGCCGCGTCGCCGATGGTGGCCGCGATCGTTCCGCTCCGCGAAACGCTATAGTCGCCGCTGGAATAAGGGCGATCGAGCTCGCCGCTCGCCAGCCCCTCGGCCACGGTCGTCACATGACCGGCGAGATCGACGCGCGCGACCTTCGTCACGCCATGATCGGCATATTTCACGAACACGGCGCGGCCGTCGCCCGACCACTGCGGATCGCCGACGTCGCGGTCGAGCCCGGCGGTCAGCACGCGGACGCCGGTGCCGTCGGCGTTCATCACCGAAAGCCGGTGGTTCTGATAGCCGAGCAGCCGGTCGTCGAAGCCGACGAACGCGATCAGACGCCCGTCGGGCGATGCCACCGGCCCCTCGTCCGGCCCGGCCCGCGTCGTCAGCTGCGTCAGCGCGCCGCTGTTCGCATCGACCGCGAAGATGTCGGAATTGAGCGGATCGCGTTCGGGATCCTTGCCGCGGTTGGCCGCGATCAGCAGGTGCCGCGAATCCGCGCTCCACGCCACGCTGCGGCCGTCGTCATAGGCGCCGAACGTCAGCTGCCGCGCCGCGCCGCCATCGGCGGAGACCGCGAAGACATGGTTGTAGCCCGGCCGCAGATAGCCGGCCCCGTCGGCACGGTAATGGACCTGCCCGATGATCTTCAGCGGCTCGGCCCATTTCGCGCCCTCGGGCTTGGCGATCGGCGTGCCGAGCCGGGTGCCGTCGCCGGGCACGAACATCGTGAAGCCGATCATCCGGCCATCGGGCGACCAGGCGATGTCGGTCGGGCTTTCCGGCAGCGCCGTGATCGCGGCGCTGGTGCCCGTCTCCATCCAGCGGACATAGACTTGCGGCTTTTGTCCATCGGCCCGCGCGGTGAAGGCGAGGCGCGTGCCGTCGGGCGACCAGCGCGGCCGCGAACTGCCCGCCACACCCAGCGGCGTCTGGCGTCCGGTGGCCACGTCCACCAGCCAGACCTCTCGACGGTCGCCGTCCGTCATGATGTCGCCGGTGGCGCGGGTATAGGCGATGCGGCGGCCGTCGGGGCTGATCTGCACGTCGCTCGCCTGCGACAGCGCGAACGCGTCGCGCGGGTCGAAACGGCGCGACGGGCCGACCGCCTCGGGCGCGGGCGGCGGCACCTGCGCCATGGCGGTTCCGGAGGCGAGCGCGAGCAGCAGGAGCGGGCGGATCATGACGGTTCCCCGGAAAGTTGTTCGATTAGAGGATCATAAGCGGACGGCGGGCGCACTCAACCCCGATAGATCGCCTGCGCATCCTGCTTCAGCGCGGCGCCGCTGTCGTTGCGGCTGTAGAACATGTGCCCGCCGGGATAGACGCGCAGCCGGACGCGCTCGGCTTGGCCGAACGCGGGCATCTGGTCGACGATCAGCCGCGAGGCGAAGAACGGGCAGGACAGATCGTCCCAACCATGCACGATCAGCACGCGCATGTGCGGATCGTTGGCGATCGCCTTGCGCAGGTCGCTCACCGGCGTGTCGTCGGGCTTGCCGCGATCCCAGGCCTGGTTCACCGCGAACGACAGCGCATTGTAGCGCGCATCGGTTTTCCAGCCGACCTCGCGGGTGACGAAATCGACCATGCTGCTCGTCGTCGGCGCGATCAGCGCATCGAGGATCGGGTCGTTGGAGCGCTGCTCGGCGGACCACGGAAACGGATCGAACGCGGTAACGTTCGAATCATAGACGCTGCCGATCGTGCCGTCGGCGCGGTGCGCCTCGCGCAGATAGGTGCGGCTGTCGACGCGGCCGCCGAGCCGCTTGACGAGCGCGGGGTCGAGCCCGGTCAGCTGCGTCACCTGGGTGACGATCCGCCCCGTCGCCTCCGGATCGGAACGGCCGCGCAGCAGGTCGCGCGCGAAATCGCCGCGGGTATAGGCCTCCACCTCGGCCATGGCGGCGGGCGTCAACCGGCCCTGCCGCTCCAGATTCGCCGCGGCCATCGACGGAAGATCGATCATCCACGGCAGCGGCGACAGCGCGGTCGCCCCGTCGCCCGATGCGGGATCGAGATAGGGCGAGACCATCACGATGCCGCTCACCCCGACGCCGATCTGCGATTGCAGCTCATAGGCGATGCGCGGCGCACGGTAGCCGCCATAGCTTTCGCCCATGATATATTTGGGCGATCGCAACCGCCCTTCCTTCACCAGCCAGTCATAGACGATCTTGGAGAGATATTTGATGTCGGGATCGTTGGCGTAGAACGCCTTCTTCGTCTGGTCGGCATCCACCAGGCTACGGCTGAAGCCGGTGCCGATCGGATCGATGAAGACGAGATCGGTGAAATCGAGCCAGCTATTGGCGTTGTCGGTCGCGATCGGCGTGTCGGAGGGGGCGTTGCCCTGCGCGCCGAACTGGATCCGCTTGGGGCCGACCGCGCCGAGGTTGAGATAGACCGACGAGGCGCCGGGCCCGCCGTTGAACGCGAAGGTGACCGGGCGGGCGGGATCGCGCCCCGGCACCGTATAGGCGGTGTAGACCACCTCGCCGATCGTCTTGCCCTTCTCGTCGCGCACCGGGATCGTGCCGACCGTGGCCTTGTAGGCGAGCGTCCGGCCGCCGATGGTCGCGGTCTGCGCGATCGTCCGGTCCGCGGGAAGCGGTGGCAGCTTCGTCTCGTCCGCGGCCTTTTTCTCCACGGTGGTCGTCGTTTGCGCGTCGTCCGCGAAGGCCGCGCCCGGAAGCGCCGCGATCAGCGCCGCGGCGAGCCAGGCGCGCGATCGTGACCGACGGGCAGGAAATGGGCGCAGGCTTGGCATGACGGACGGGCTCCTCGAAATCCGGATCCGCCGATCTTTGCAGCAACGCCGCAAACGCACAACCATCCACGGTGCATCAGCGTCCACGCCAAGCGCGACCGGCCTTTCGGCCTGGTGCGTCCCGACCTATGAGCCATCCAATAGCGGGAGCGATCAAGACGATGGAATTCGACGAACTGGTCCGCGCGCGACGCTCCGTCCGCGCGTTTCGCGACGATCCGGTGCCGCTCGATCTGGTGCACCGGCTGCTCGAAATCGCCGCGCGGGCGCCCTCGGGCACGAACGTCCAGCCATGGAAGGTGCATGTGGTGACGGGCGCGGTGCGCGCGCGGTTGGTCCGCGAAATCCTGGCGCATCGCGAGACGAAGCCCGCCGACGACAGCGCCGAATTTCCGCGCACCGGCAAGCGCAAGGAACCCTATCTCTCGCGGATGCGCACGCTCGGCAAGGACATGTATTCGCGCCTGGGCATCGCGCGCGGCGACGATGCGGCGAGCTGGCGGCAATGGGGCCGCAACTACGCCTTCTTCGATGCGCCCGTCGGCCTGATCTTCACGATCGACAAGGAGCTCGACGCGATGAGCTTCCTCGACATCGGCATGTTCATGCAGACGCTGATGCTGGCGGCGAAGGATCACGGGCTCGACACCTGCGCGCAGGGCGCGTGGAACCTGTTCTGGAGCGTGACCCGGCGCGTGCTTTCGGTGCGGGACGACGAATATGTCGTGGCGGGCATGGCGCTCGGCTATGCCGATCCCGGTGCACCGGTGAACGGCGTGATCGCCGCGCGCGAGCCGGTGGATGCGTTCGCGGTCTTCCACGGCTTCGATCCCGCCGCCGGATGACGCTGATCCTGTTCAACAAGCCCTATGGCGTGCTGGCGCAGTTCACCGATGGCGGCGCGCGCGCGACCTTGGCGGGGTTCATCGACCGGCCGGGCGTCTATCCCGCCGGCCGGCTCGACCGCGACAGCGAGGGGTTGTTGCTGCTGACCGACGACGGCGCGTTGCAGGCGCGGATCGCCGATCCGCGCTTCAAGCTGCCCAAGACCTATCTGGTCCAGGTGGAGGGCGATCCGGACGAGGCCGCGCTCGATCGGCTCCGCTGCGGGATCACGCTCAACGACGGGCCGACGCGCCCGGCCGACGTCGCGCGGATCGACGACCCGGCGCTTTGGCCGCGCGACCCGCCCGTGCGCTTCCGCAAGACCGTGCCCGACGCCTGGCTGCGGCTGACCCTCCGCGAGGGCCGCAACCGCCAGGTGCGCCGGATGACCGCAGCGGTGGGGCATCCGACGCTCCGCCTCGTCCGGTCGCGGATCGGCGACTGGACGCTCGACGGCCTCGCGCCCGGCCGCTGGCGCGAGGGCTGATCCGCTCCCCGCCCCTCTTCCCTGACCCCGCGTCCGTTCAGCGTGGCAGTGCGATGCGCGGCAGCGGCGATCCGGCCACCGGCGCGGCGAAGGTGAACAGGCTGCCCGCCAGCGGCTGGCGCGCCCGATCCGCGTCGGACAGGCCGACGCTCGCGGTCGTCACGAAGGCGGTGCGCAGATCGGGGCCGCCGAACGCCATCTTGGTCACGTTGGCGCAGGGCATCGCGACCTCGCCGACGAGCGTGCCGTCGGGCGCGTAACGCCGCAGCGCCCAGCCGCCCCATAGCCCCACCCAGAGATGGCCTTCCGCATCGAGCGTCACGCCGTCCGGATGGCCGTGTTCGGGGGCGATCGTCGCGAACAGCGTGCCGTCCTCCAGCGTGTTCCGCGCGGCGATGTCGAACCGCCAGATCGTGCCGCCCAGCGTATCGACATGATAGAGCCAGCGCCCGTCCGCGCTGATCGCGGGGCCGTTGGTGATCGTGCACGCGCCGCCGACCGGCGTGACCCCGCGATCGTCGAACCGGTAGACCGCGCCCGTGGCCTGCGTTTCCCCGTCGTCCATCGTGCCCAGCCACAGGCGCCCGGCGGGATCGACCGTCGCGTCGTTGGTGCGATTGTGCGCGGGCATGGCGATCGTCGCGATCGTCTCGGACACGCGCCCGTCCACCACCCGCTGCAACGCGCGGCCATTGCCGACCAGCAGCGCGCCGTCATCGTCGGGCAGCACGAAGCTGGGGCTGCCGCCGATCGCCAGGCTGCGATTTTCACCAGTCGCCGGATCGTGCCGGTGGAGGTTGCCGCGCTTGATGTCGACGAACCACAAGGCGCAATCCGCCGTGATCCAGGCGGGCCCCTCGCCGAGCAGCGCCCCCACTTCCCAGGCGACGGTCACATCCGGTTGCTTCATCATCGACACTTGCATTCTCCCCCTGATGGCGTCGCGGCACGACGCCCGACGCTCAGCCCCGCGCGACCTGGAACCCCGCAAACGACTGGCTGACCGGCATCAGCTCGAGCCGGTTGATGTTCAGATGCGGCGGCAGTTCGGCCACCCACAGCAAGGTCGCGGCGATGTCGCCGCCGGTCATCGGCGTGGCCCCGCCATAGAGCGTATCGGAGGCGGCCTGGTCGCCGCCGGTGCGCACCACGGTGAACTCGGTTTCCACCATGCCCGGCTCGATGGCGGTGACTCGCACCCCCGTGCCGTGGAGATCGGAGCGCAGGCCGAGCGTGAACTGCGTGACGAACGCCTTGGTGCCGCCATAGACGTTGCCGCCGGGATAGGGATAGGTGGCGGCCACCGACGACAGGTTGATGATCGCGCCGCGCCGTTCGATCAGGCCCGGCAGCATCCGGTGGGTGAGCGACACGAGCGCGGAGACGTTCGTCGCGATCATGGTGTGCCACTGCGCCAGGTCGGATTGCTGCGCGGGCTTGGTGCCGAGCGCGAGGCCGGCATTGTTGACGAGCAGATCGATGTCGCGGAACGCGTCCGGCAGGTCAGCCAGCGCCGCATCGCGCGCGGCCTCGTCACAGATGTCGAACACCGCCGGGTGCAGCCGATCGGCACCGATCTCGGCACGCAGCGCCGCAAGTCGGTCCGCCCGCCGCCCGGTCGCGATCACGCGCCAGCCGGCGGCGGCGAAGGCGATGGCCGCGGCTCGCCCGATACCCGAGGTCGCGCCGGTGATGAGGGCGGTCTTGCTCATGACGATCCTTTTTACAGCCGGCCTTTTCCCAACCGGATTCCGGCTTTTCGCAGCGTCATGCGGCGGCGCCGTCGACGGACGCGATCCGTAAGAAATCCTGTCCGCGCTCGCAAGGGCCGGGCGCGCGGGGCTCTGCCAAATCCGCCGCGTTGTTGCCGTCGCGCCGGCCCGACCCTATAAAGGCATGGTTGTCGGACATATGAGGATCGAGTGATGGCAGGCCCGGACGTGCAGGAATTTCACGGGATCGACGCGGCCACCGCGCAACCGATCGAGCCGGCGCATGCCGCCAGCACGCTGGCGGACGTGGCCGAGGCATGCGCCGCCGCCGCCGCCGCGTTCGATGCCTATCGCGCGATCGGCGCCGAGGAACGCGCCGCCTTTCTGGAGGCGATCGGCGACGAGATCATGGCGCTGGGCGACGCGCTGCCCGCCATGGCCGCGCGCGAAAGCGGGCTTCCGCTCGGCCGCACCACGGGTGAGCGCGGCCGCACCGTCGGCCAATTGAAGCTGTTCGCGCAGGTGGTGCGCGACGGCCGCTGGCGGCAGGTGCGGATCGATCCCGCGATGCCCGATCGCCAGCCCCTGCCCCGCCCCGATCTGCGCCTGCGGATGATGCCGCTCGGCCCGGTGGCGGTGTTCGGCGCGTCGAACTTCCCGCTCGCCTTTTCCACCGCAGGCGGCGACACCGCCGCTGCGCTGGCGGCCGGCTGCCCGGTGATCGTCAAAGGCCATCCCGCGCATCCCAATACCGACGCGATGGTGGCCGGCGCGATCCGCGCGGCGGCCAAGCGCACCGGCATGCCCGACGGCGTGTTCGGCCATGTCCGCGGCCCCGGCAACGATCTGGGCGCCGCGCTGGTGCAGGATCCGCGGATCGCGGCGGTGGGCTTCACCGGCTCGCGCGGCGGCGGGCTCGCGCTCGTCCGGCTGGCGCAGGCGCGCGCGGTGCCGATCCCGGTCTATGCCGAGATGTCGAGCGTGAACCCGGTGGTGCTGATGCCCGCCGCGCTCGCCGCACGCGGCGCGGCGCTGGGCGAGGCATTCGTCGGTTCGCTGACGATGGGATCGGGGCAGTTCTGCACCAATCCCGGGCTCGTGCTGGCGATCGAGGGCGAGGGACTCGACGCGTTCGAGGCCGCCGCCGCCGCCGCGCTCGGCAAGCATGCGCCGCAGCCGATGCTCACCGGCGGCATCCGCGCCGCCTTCGCGAAGGGCACCGCCGCGCTGGCGGGCAATCCCGCGGTGCGCGAGCTCGCCGCCGGGCTCGAAGGCGATGGCGTCGCGCGCGAGATGGCACGCCTGTTCGCCACCGACGCCGCCGCCGTCCGTGCCGATCCCGCGCTCACCGAGGAGGTGTTCGGCGCCTCCTCGCTGGTGGTCCGCTGTCGCGATCTCGACGAGCTGGCGACCGTGCTCGAATCGGTCGAGGGCCAGTTGACCGCGACGCTGCATCTCGACCCGGCGGATCATGACGATGCGCGCCGGCTGGTGCCGATCCTGGAGCGCAAGGCGGGCCGCGTCATGGCGAATGGCTGGCCGACCGGCGTCGAGGTGGCGCATGCGATGGTGCATGGCGGCCCCTTCCCCGCCACGTCGGACGGCCGCTCGACCTCGGTCGGGACGATGGCGATCGATCGTTTCCTGCGCCCGGTCTGCTATCAGGATCTCCCCGAAATGCTGCTGCCCGCCGAATTGCGCGACGGGGCGGACGGCCCGAAGCTGGTCGACGGCAAACCCGCTTGACGGTCACGCCCCACTCTCTATTGCCGGACAAATAATGAGAGCGCCGACGGCCGACGGCCCGTCTGCGCTCCGAAGGGGAAGGATTCGCGATGACCGCCACCGATATGCGCCAGCCCAACCTGGTGCAGCCCCGCCTGCTCCAGCATCGCGACGATGACGGGCAGCGGCGGGTCATCCTGGCGGAGGGCGATGCGGCGACGTTCCTCTCGGGTGTGGCGACCACGCGCGAGCTGGCGCTGATCGCCATCGCCGAGGGCGCCTCGCTGCTCGACACCGCCCGGCGGCATGCTGATGGCGCGCGCGTCGATCCGGCCGCCGAGCTCGCCGCGGGGCGCCTGCTGCCCGCGATCGATCATCCCGATACCGCCCGCCTGGTGCTGGCGGGCACGGGGCTCACGCATCTCGGCTCGGCCGCGGGGCGCGATGCGATGCACAAGGCCGCCGCCAGCGCCGAGCGGCCGACCGATTCGATGCGCATGTTTCTGGAAGGGGTCGAGGGCGGCAAGCCGGCGACGGGCATCACCGGCCAGCAGCCCGAATGGTTCTACAAGGGCGACGGCCAGTCGCTGGTCGGCCCGGAACGGCCGCTGGCGTCTCCCGCCTTCGCGCAGGATGGCGGCGAGGAGCCCGAGCTGGCCGGCATCTACCTGATCGGCGAGGACGGCACGCCCTGGCGGCTGGGCGTCGCGCTCGCCAACGAATTCAGCGACCATGTCACCGAACGCCATAATTATCTGTGGCTGGCGCATTCCAAGCTGCGGCAGGCGGCCTTGGGCGCGGAACTGCTGCTGGGCGAACCGCCGGCCGATATTCGCGGCACCAGCCGGATCGTCCGCGACGGCGCGACGCTGTGGGAAAAGCCGTTCCTGACCGGAGAGGACAATATGTCGCACCATCTCGCCAATCTGGAGGCGCATCACTTCAAATATCCGGGCTTCCGGCGCGCGGGCGACATCCATGTCCATTTCTTCGGAACGGCCACCCTGTCGTTCGCCGATCATGTGGCGACCCGGGCCGGCGACGTGTTCGAGATCGCGGCGGCGCCCTTCGCGCTGCCGCTGCGCAACCCGCTGACGATCGCCGATGCCGCGTCCGTTTCGGTGCGCGCACTGTGACCGCGCCGATCCGCCTCGCGCTCGTCGGCATGGGCAAGATCGCCCACGATCAGCATCTGCCCGCGATCGCGGGCACCTCCAAATTCGATCTTGCGGCCACCGTCAGCCGCAGCGGCGCCAGCATCGACGGCCGGCCGTTCTTCCACGACATCCGCGAATTGGCCGCCAGCGGCGTGGCCGTCGATGCGGTGGCCTTGTGCACGCCGCCGCAGGTGCGCCGCGCGATCGCGCAATTCGCGATCGAACAGGGCTGGCACGTCTTTCTCGAAAAGCCCCCCGCCGCGACGCTCGCCGAGGCGATCGCGCTGCGCGACGCCGCCGCCGCGCGCGGCGTGAGCCTGTTCGCCAGCTGGCATTCGCGCTTCGCCGACGGCGTGGAGCCGGCGCGCCACTGGCTCGCCGACCGCACCATCCACAGTGCCCGGATCGTCTGGCGCGAGGATGTGCGCATCTGGCATCCGGGGCAGGACTGGATCTGGGAACCGGGCGGGTTCGGCGTGTTCGATCCCGGCATCAACGCGCTGTCGATCGCGACGCGGATCCTGCCGCGGCCGTTCTTCGTGGAAGAGGCCGAACTCGACATTCCCGCCAATCGTGCCGCGCCGATCGCCGCGCGCGTCGCGTTCCGCGACACCGGCGGCACGCCGATCGAAATGGATCTCGATTTCCGCCAGGAGGGCCCGCAAAGTTGGGACATCGTGGTCGAGACCGATGCCGGCACGCTGAAACTGGCCAAGGGCGGCGCGGAGCTGTCGATCGACGATGCCGCCGCACCGACCGCGAACGTCGATCTTCACGGCGAATATCCCGGGCTCTACAGCCGCTTCGCCGCGATCGTCCGGGCCGGCGTGTCCGATGTCGACGTCAGCCCGCTGCGCCTCGTCGCCGACATCTTCCTGCGCGGCCGGATCCAGTCGGTCGAGCCCTTCCACGACTGATATCCGGCGGCGGCCGGCCGGCCAATCCCCGGCCGGCCGATCCCGGGATCGTCAGCGATCCCGGTATCGGGTGAGCGACACATCGCCCAATCCGCCGGCCGAACCGTCCAGCTTCCATACCGCGATCGCAATCGTGTTGCGGCCGTTCGGATCGAGCACGCCGTTGGGGATCGGGAAGCTGTGCTGCGGGCCCAGATCCGACACGTAATTGCCGAACTGCCACCCGTTCACGAACAACGTCGCGCGGTAATGCCGGCCCGGCGGATCGGTGATGACCAGCCCCAGCGAATGATCCGCATCGCGCGGCAGATCGAGCGCCACTTCGGTGCGATACCAAGTGACGCCGGCGGCGGCATCGGCGGCCGGCAGCGTCGCGGGCTTCCACGCCGCACCGCCGCCGCGCTCGAGATGCCAGCCCTCGCGCTCGCCGTAGAGACCGCCTTCGTTATAGGGCCCGCGCACCGGATCGGTCGCGCCCTCGCCGCCGCGGCGGCCCTGGATACGCCACGCGATCGCATCGGCCGGTGCGCCGATCGGCACCGCGGCGACGATCCCGCGCGCGGTGCGGTTCTCGCCCTTCGAATTATAATCCTCTTCGTGGCCCATGTTCACCGTGAGCACCGATACGACATTGTCGCCGCGCCGCAGCGCATCGGCAGGAAAGCCGAAGCTCGCCACCTCGTTGCCCGACACGCTGCCGAGCAGATGCCCGTTCAGCCAAGCGGTATAGGCACCGCCGTCGCCGCCGCTCTGCACCTTGAGGCGCAGCCCGGTCGGCGCGTCGGCCGCCCCGTTGCTGCGGAAATGGCCGCGATACCAGGTGTTGCCGGTGTGGAAGCCGTAATCGTCCGCGAACAGCACGGGCAACGAGCCCGGCTTGGTGATGCTGGCGCTCGCCGTCAGGTTCGCTGCCCGCCAAGTGCCGTCGGCGAAGCCCGGCTGGATTTCCGGGGCTTCGGCGCGGCGCGTCCAATGGTCGAGCGCGGGCAGCACCACGGGTTGCGGCGTCGGCAGCGTCGCGGCGAGGCCGTCGGATGGCGTCGGTGTCGTCGCCAGCCGCTTGCCGTTCCACGTCACCGCGGTCGCGCTGGCCGCGAAGATCTCGATCGCCGGATCCGCGCCCGCATCGCCGTGCAGCGCCAGCGTGCCGCGCGTGAGTTCGACCTTGCGCAACAGGTCCGAGCCGAGCAGCAGCACGGGACCGGCCGCCGTCTCCTGCCGCCACAGATGCTCGGTCGCCTGATCGTCGGCGAGCAGCAGCAGCAGCGGACGCGCGCCGCCCGTCACCAGCACCCGCGCCAGCCCCTGATGGTTGTAGTTCAGCCGCAGATCGCGGCCGTTCTCCCAGCGCGCCTCTACCGATCCGGCGAGCGTCCTGGCGACGGGCGGCCGATCGAAGCGCAGCACCGTCTCGCCCGCGGCGCCCCGCACGCCGTGAAGCACGACCACGTCGCGGCCACCGATCGTCGCCTGCGTCATCACCTCCGAGGTGGAATAGACGAGCCGCGCCGCGCCCAGATCCGCGCCCGCCACGAGGAGCTTCGCCGAACGCCCGTCGAGCGTCAGCGCGGTGCCCGGCTGTTGCGGCACCACCGGATAGCGGCCATCGCGCGTTTCCAGCGCGAGATGCGTCGCGGTGACCGTCTGCGCGGTGGAATCGCCGTGGCGGATCAGGTGGAACTGCGTGCCCGATGCCGGATCGGTGCGCGCGATGTCGATCGCCGCGGGATCGTCGAGCCGCGCCGGCTTCGCCGCGTCCGCCGCCAGCAGCGGCGGCAGCGCGGCCAGCATATAGCCGATCCGCTTCATCGCATGATATTTCGGATCGAACCGGCGCGCCTCGGTGATGGCGGCGCCATAGTCGTAGGAGGTGTAGTTTTGCGGGATCGCCTGCCATCCCCAGGACGTGCCGCCATAGACCATGTAGAAATTCTGCGCGGTGGCGCCCGCCGCGACGTTGCTCTTGTAGAAGACGTCGGCGAACCGGTCGTTGATGAGTTCGGCGCATTTGGCATAGCCGGGGCCGCCCCAGGGGTCGAAGGCGCCGCCCTGATATTCGGCGGCGAAGATCGGCTGGTCCACGCCATGTTCGTCGGCCATGTCGGGCGCCGGTTTCCAGCGGTTGGGCGACGAACAGTCGAAGCCTTGCGGATAATGATCCCAGCCGCTGACCTGGACCGCCCCCACTCCGGAGACGAAGGTGCCGTTGTGGTTGCCGACCAGCGGCACGGTGATGCCGTCCGCGCGCGCCTTCTCCTCCAGATGCGCCATATAGGCGCGGCCCGCGTCCGAGCCGTCGTAGAACTCGTTCTCGACCTGATAGGCGATCACCGTGCCGTGGCCGCCGTCGATCTGGTGGCGCGCGATGATGCGGTCGATCCGGCCCAGCCATTCGTCGGCGAGCGCGAGATAGGCCGGATCGGTGCTGCGGTTGCGCACCGGACGCGTCGACAGCCACAGGGGAAAGCCGCCGCTGTCGACTTCGGCGTTGATATAGGGGCCGGGCCGGGCGATGACGTAGAGCCCGGCGTCGCGCGCCGCATCGAGCAGCCGGTCCATGTCGCGGATGCCGGTGAAATCGTAACGCCCCGGCGCCGCCGAGTGATAGCCCCAGGAAAAATAGATCGAGACGGTGTTGAAGCCGCCCGCCTTCATCTTCTCGAAGATGTCGCGCCACAATGCGGGGCTCGGCAGGCGATAGGGATGAAATTCGCCGGACCAGAGATAGACGCGGTTGCCGTCGACCCGGAAGCTGTGCCGGTCGAACGTGACGCGGCTGGATAGCGCGGGCGCCGATGCAGGGGCGGGCGCGGGTGCAGGCGCGGGTGCGGACTGGGCCGCCACCACCCCGATCGGCAGCGCCAGCGAGGCGCAGGTGGCAAGAAGCCGCATCGCCCGGCGTCGGATCGCGTTCATCGGCATAGAGCCCTCTTTCTCAAAAACGATGCGGGCACCCCGCCCGCATCCGGTCTCAACGGATATCGAGCATCACGATCGACTTGGCCGGCAGCGTCACCTGCAGCGTGCCGCCCGAAAGCTGCGCGCCGGTAAAGGCGCCGGGCCGCACCGCATCGGGCGCCTCGAACGTATTGTGCGCATCCATCGTCGCGGCGGTCAGGATGCGCCCCGTAACGCCCGCGCCCGTCACCCCGGCCAGCCGGACGGTCACCGTTTCCGCGCGGTTCGGATCGACGTTCGTCAGCCCGATATGGACGGTGCCGTCGGCCCCGCGCACCGCGCTCGCGCTCACCGCCTTCAGCGTCCACTCGTTCTTGTTGTACCAGCGCGACTGCACGTCGACCGGCAGCACCACCGCGTCCTGATAATCCTTATACAGATCGTACGCCCAATAGGTGGGCGTCTTCACCATCCGGTTCCCGTCGGTCAGCAGGATCGACTGGAGCACGTTGACCATCTGCGCGATGTTGGCGCCGCGCAGGCGATCGGTGTGGCGCGCGAAGATATCGAAATTGAGGCTGGCGACGAGCGCGTCCCGCAGCGAATTCTGCTGGTAGAGGAAGCCGGGATTGGTGCCCGGCTCGACATCGTACCAGGTGCCCCATTCGTCGACGAGGAGCGCGGTGCGCTTGGCGGGATCATATTTGTCCATGATCGCGGCATGGCCGGCGATCAGGGCGTCGATCCGCTCGGTCTTGGCCAGCGTGCGTGCCCAGCCGTCCTCGTCGAAGCCGGTGGCCGTGCCCTTGTGCGACCAGTCGAACGGGATCGTGTAGTAATGCATGCCGATCCCGTCGAACGCGCCGCCGGCCTCGCGCATCATCACCTCGGTCCAGTTGGTGTCGTCCACATTGGGGCCGCTGGCGATCTTCATCACCCGCTGGCCGCCGCCCGGCTTGAGAAAGGTGCTGTAGCGCCGCGTCACGTCGGCGGCATATTCGGGGCGCATGTTGCCGCCGCAGCCCCACAGCTCGTTGCCGATGCCGAACATCGCGACCTTCCAGGGCTCCTTGCGGCCGTTGGCGGCGCGCTCCTTGGCGAGCGACGATCCGCTGGGGGACGTCATATATTCCATCCACTCGGCCATCTCGAACGGTGGCGCGTTGCCGACATTGCCCGAGACATAGGCGTCGGCGCCCACCATCTCCGAATAATCCATGAATTCGTTGGTGCCGAACCGATTGTCTTCGGTGACGCCGCCCCAGTTGGTGTTGATCTTCACCTTGCGCCCGGCCTGCGGGCCGATGCCTTCACGCCAGTGATATTCGTCGGCGAAGCAGCCGCCGGGCCAGCGGATCACGGGGACGCGCAGCGCCTTCAGCGCATCCAGCACGTCGCGGCGATAACCGTCGACATTGGGAATGGGGCTGCCCTTGCCGACCCAGATGCCGGTGTAGATGCCGTGGCCGAGATGCTCGGCGAACTGGCCGAACAGCCGCCGGTTGAACTTCGCCGCCGGCTGGTCGCCATGCACCGTCACCTGATCGGGCGCCTCGCCGGTCGTCGGCGCCGGGGCGCCCGTCTGCGCGGCGGCGGGAAGGGCCAGCAGCAGCGCCAGCGTGGTCATCATGTTGCGGATCATGTCGGTCTCCGGGCAAAATGCCGTCAAGGCGGGGGAGGCGCTGGTCAGGACGATCGGGGTCAGGGCGATCGGGGAGGAAGGTCGGCAGATCGACGAAGCGCAGGCGTGGGTGCGGCGCATGGCCTGGGTCGCCAGCGGGCACGACGCGACGGACGATCGACGACCCTGTCGTCGAATATTGGGTTCCCCCTTCCTCTTGTCTGACTTTATTCTGGCATTCGCGGGGATTGCAAGCGCTTTTCGTCGCCGCCCGCAAGCCCGCCCTTGCCTCGTCCCGCGGCTTGGTTCAGTAGATGCGGCACGATCCAAGGAGAGGCCGCCTGGTAAAAGTCGCGCGACGCGAACCCGCCCATGTCACGATTTCGAAGGAACTCGGCGTGGCGATCGTCACCGGCGTGCACGCTCCGGGCGCGCTGCTGATGGGCGAGATCGAACTGGCGGAAAAACTGGGCGTATCCCGCAGCGTGGTGCGCGAGGCGCTGCGCATGCTCTCGGCCAAGGGGCTGCTTCACAGCCGGCCCAAATCGGGCACGCGGGTGCGCGAACGCAGCCAGTGGAACCTGCTCGACCCCGATCTGCTCGCCTGGATGTTCGAGGGCGAACCCTCGCTCGGCTTCGTGCGCAGCCTGTTCCAGCTTCGGATGATCGTCGAGCCGGCGGCGGCTGAACTGGCGGCGGTGGGCCGGACGTCGCACCAGCTCTCGCGCATGGGCCATGCGCTGGAGACGATGGACGCCTACAAGCTCACCACCGAAGAGGGCCAGGCGGCCGATCAGCTATTCCATGCGATCATCCTGGAGGCGACGGGCAACGAGCTGCTGGTCAGCCTGTCGGGCAGCATCGCGGCGGCGGTGCGGTGGACGACCTATTTCAAATATCGTCGCCAACGCTCGCCGCGCGATCCGATGCCCGAACACCGCGCCCTGTTCGATGCGATCGCGGCGGGCGATCCCGCCGCCGCGCGCGAGGCGACCGTCGCGCTGATCGAACAGGCCGAACGCGACACGGAGACTGCGCTCACCGCCTGAGCGCCGCCGCGGTTCGCGGCGGCGACACGGCCACCCGCTTGTCATCATTGCACAACATTCGGCTGGCAAGCCGAAGCCCGAAAAGGGGTGTGCCATGATCGATCGCCGTTCTCTGCTGGCCACGGGCGTGTTGGGCGCCGGTGCGTTGATGATCCCCGGCTTCGTCCAGGCGGCCGGGGTGGGCGGCCTGACCGGCTTCACGCATGCGGTCGCCAGCGGCGAGCCCGGCCCCGACTCCGCGCTGCTGTGGACCCGCTACGTTCCGGCGAACGGCGGCGCGGTCGAACTGCGCGCCGAGATCGCGGAAACGCCCGATTTCGCGCATGTCGTCGCCGGCGGCGCGCAGATCACCGGGCCGTGGCGCGACCACACCGCCAAGATCACGGTGGATGGCCTGAAGCCCGGGCGGACTTATCATTTCCGCTTCGTCGCGCCCGACGGCACCTTTTCGCCCGTCGGCCGGACGCGCACCTTGCCCGACGACGGGAAGCGGCCGTGGCGCGCGGCGATCTTCTCGTGCTCGAACATGGGCTATGGCTGGTTCAACGCCTATGGCCATGCCGCCGCGCGCGACGATTTCGACTGCACGATCCACCTCGGCGACTATTTCTACGAATATGCCCCCGATCATTATCCGCTCGCCAAGGATGCCGTTCCCGGCCGCGTGCCGGCACCTGCGGCCGAAACGGTGCATCTGGCCGATTACCGGCTGCGCTATGCGAGCTACCGCGCCGATCCCGATCTGCAGGCGCTGCACCGGAAGCTGCCGATGATCGTCCAGTGGGACGATCACGAAAGCGCGAACGACAGCTATGAATGGGGTGCGGAAAACCACGATCCCAAGACGCAGGGCGATTGGAACCCGCGCCGCGCCGCGGCCATCCAGGCCTATCGCGAATGGATGCCGGTGTCGGACGAGCCGTGGAAGGCCTATGACATCGGCGGCCTGGCGACGCTGTTCCGCACCGAGACGCGGCTGCTCGCGCGGACGAAGCAGCCCGATGTCGCCGCGCTGTTCAAATCGGCGGACCCGGCGACCGCGCTCAAGACGTTCCGCGACGGCGCCTGGATGGACCCCGCGATGACGATGATGGGCAGCCAGCAGGAGGTGTGGCTGTCCCACGCCATGCGCGCCTCGGTGACGAGCGGCCGGCCGTGGCAGATCGTCGGCTTCGGCACGATCATGGGGCAGACGCTGATGCCGGCGGATGCGGCGACGTGGCTGGGCGGATCCGACCCGCGCGCGCGCGACTATGTCACCGCAGGAATCACGGCGGCGAAGGCGGGGCTGCCGTTCAATTACGACAATTGGGGCGGCTATCCCGCGGCCCGCGCACGCTTCCTTCGTTCGGCGCAGGCGCTGGGCGGCAACACGGTGGTGATCTCGGGCGACAGCCACAACGCCTGGGCCTATGATCTGGCGCAGGACGGGCACGCCGCCGCGGTCGAGTTCGCCGGGCAGAGCGTGACGTCGCCCGGCTATGAAGGCGGGATCCACACCGATCCGCGCATCGTCGCCGCCGCGCTCGTCGGCGCCAATCCCGAGCTGAAATGGTGCGACACGTCGCGCCGCGGCTATATGGCGATGACGGTTGCCGCGGACCGCGTGACCAACGATTGGGTGATGATGGACACGATCCGGACGCGCAATCCCGCCGGCTCGATCGGGCACAGCGCCACCGTGCGGCGCGGAACGAACCGGATGGCCTGATCCGCGCGGGAAGCACGGGCCGTCACCCCCCGGTGACGACGACCCGAACGCGGGCTTCGGTGGGATCGACCGGATCGATGATGAACGCGCCCGCATCGCGGTTCGCCACCAGCCACGCGACATGCGCGGCGGTGATCCGCTGGCCGGGCACCAGGCGGGGCACGCCGGGCGGCGCGGGCGCGATCATCTCGGCGGCGATCCGCCCCGTGGCATCCTCGTAGCGGATAAGCTCGGCCACGCCGGACAGGGCCTCCTGCCCGCCCATCGCCATCTCGACCGACAGCGTGCCGATGCCGGGCGTAGCGGAACAGGGCGGCAGCATCGCCGGATCGGCGGCCAGCTTCGTCACCAGATCCTGAAGCCCGCGCACCAGCTTGCGAATATCGGACCGCGTCGTCCCGAGCGACAGCACGACGAGCAGGTGGCGCGCGTCCGATAACCCCACGCTGATCCGGTGGTTCGCATAGAGCCAGTCGTCGATCGCATAGCCCGACACGCCGAGCGCGGAGATGTCGACCAGCACCTTGGTCGAATCCAGATCGGTATCGGCGGGCAGGTCCTCGCGCCCGAACACCCGCAGCGGCGCGATCGCGGCGAGTTGCCGGCGCAAGCCTGCCGCGAGGTCGAGCACCGCCGTCCAGAGCTGCTCGCCGTTGAGCGCATGATCGCGCCGCGTGGCGTCCAGCGTCGCCATGATCGGCACCGACGGGCTGGTCGTCTCGAACAGCTCATACGCCATCCACAGCCGCTGGCGATCGACCAGATCGCCCTTGGCCACCAGGATCGACCCCTGCGCCAGCGCGCCCATCGTCTTGTGCGCGCTGTACACCGCGATGTCGGCGCCCTTGGTCAGCGGATCGTCCGGCAGCCCCTCGCAAAAGGCGAAGGCGCCGCCCCAGGCGGCATCGACGATCAGCGGGATGCCGTGATCGTGGCAGATATCGGCCAGCGCCGCGACGTCGCCCGTCACGCCGAAATAGGTGGGGCTCACCAGGACGAACGCCTTGGCCGCCGGATGCGCCGTGAGCGCGGCGCGTAGCGCGTCGGGCATCACGCCATGTTCGATATCCCAGGCCGCATCGATCGCGACGGGCACGATCGCCGCGTCGAGGCCGGTGGCGAGCGCATAGGCGCGTTCCGCCTTGTGCGCGTTGGCGGCGATCAGGATCGTGTCGCCGGGGCCCGCGACCGCGGCGATGGCGGTGTGCAGGCTCTGCGTCGATCCGCCGGTCACGAAGCGGCAGAAATCCGCGTTCCACGCTTCGGCGGCGAGTTCGTGCGCGCGCTGTACCGCCAGCTTCGCCTCGGTGCGGTCGTCCAGCCCCTTGGGGGTCAGCACATCCGCCCGGAACACGCGCTTGCCGAGCAGCGCACGCATCCCCGTCGGCATGGCGGCACCCTGATTGTGCCCCGGCGCCCCGAAGCCGGTGACGGTAACCCGTTCGATCGCGGCCAGGGCCTCGACGAGCGGTGCGCGTTTCTGATCCATGGCGAGCCTTGTGCGGTGCAGGGGCCAGCGCCTTGATCCGCAAAGGGATTAAGGAAAACCCGCGACGCCCCGGCGGAAGGAAATGGGTTTGAGCCCCAACGCGCAAGTCCCGGTTTCGCCCGGCACCCTGACCGGCTTTTTCATTTGATGGTTCGCCATCTCGACGGCGGTGATTCTGCCGCTACCATGGCGCCAGGCGCGATGCGCACAAACGGGGGACCATCATGACCTTAACCGCACGCCTGCTGGCGGCCGGCGCCTTGCTCGGCCTCTCGGCCCCGAACGCCGCACAGACGCCCGCGGCGCCGTCCGACGCCAAGGCGATCGAACAGGCCTTCGACGCGCGGATCAGCAGCGCCGACCAGCTCGGCTGGCTGAAGGACATGAGTTCGGCGCCGAACCATGTCGGCAGTCCGCATGATCGCGCCAATGCCGAGATGCAGCTCGCGCTGTTCAAGCAATGGGGCTGGGACGCGCATATCGAGACGTTCCAGGTCCTCTATCCCACGCCGATCGCGACGACGCTCGAGCTGGTCGCGCCCGAGCGGGTGGCGCTCGGCGGCCAGGAACCCGCGGTGCCCGAAGACCCCAGCTCCGCCAATCTCCAGGGCGCGCTGCCCCCCTATGTCGCCTATCAGGGCGATGGCGACGTCACCGCGCCCGTCGTGTACGTCAACTATGGCATGCCCGAGGATTACGAGGCGCTCGCCGCGCGCGGGATCAGCGTGAAGGGCAGAATCGTCCTCGCACGCTATGGCGGCGGCTGGCGCGGGCTGAAGCCCAAGCTGGCGCAGGAACATGGCGCGGCGGGCTGCCTCATCTATTCGGATCCGGCCGACGACGGCTATGGCGAGCGCGATCCCTATCCGCGCGGCGGCGGCCGGCCGTCCACGGGCGTCCAGCGCGGTTCGGTGCAGGACATGACGCAATATCCGGGCGACCCGCTGACGCCGGGCATCGGCGCGACCGCAGGCGCCAAACGGCTGACGCGTGCGACCGCGCCGACGATCCTGAAGATCCCCGCGCTGCCCATCTCCTATGGCGACGCCGCCCGGATCATGGCGCGGCTGGAGGGGCCGATGATCGCCGGCCGCGCGCGCGGCGGCCTGGGTCTCGCCTATCATTGGGGTGGCACCGATGCGGTGAAGGTGCATCTGGCGGTCAAGTCCGACTGGTCGCTGAAGCCGGTCTACGACGTGATCGCGGTGATGCCCGGCCGGACCCGCCCCGACGAATGGGTGGTGCGCGGCAATCATCACGACGGCTGGGTGTTCGGCGCGAGCGACCCGCTGACCGGCCAGGTGGCGCTGATGAGCGAGGCCAAGGCGCTCGGCGCGCTCGCGCAGACCGGGTGGCGGCCCGACCGGACGATCGTCTATGCGAGCTGGGACGGCGAAGAGCCTGGATTGATCGGCTCGACCGAATGGGTCGAGGCACATGCCGACGAGCTCGCCGCCAAGGCGGTGGTGTATATCAACACCGACGGCAACGGCCGCGGCTTTCTCGGCGCCGAGGGCAGCCACAGCCTCCAGCATTTCGTCAACGGGGCGGCGCGCGACGTGATCGATCCGCAGACCTCGGTCAGCGTGCTTGACCGGCTGCGCGCCAATGTCCGCGCCGGCGCCTATGCGGGATCAACGCGGCGCGAGGGCGAGGCGCTGGCGCTCGACGCGGCGAAGGCCGGCGGCGACATGCCGATCGGTGCACTCGGTTCGGGCTCCGACTATTCCGCCTTTCTCCAGCATCTGGGCATCCCCGCGATCGACCTCGGCTTCGGCGGCGAGGGCGGCGGCGGCGGATCCTATCATTCGGTCTATGACAGCTTCTATCATGTGACGAAGTTCGACGATCCCGGCCTCGTCTATGGCGCGGTGCTGTCGAAGATGGTCGGGCGGCTGGTGCTGCGCGCGGCGGACGGGCCGCGCGTGCCGGCGCGCTATGGCGATTTCGCGACCACCGTCGCCCGCTATGTCGGCGAGGTGAAGACGCTCGCCGCCGGCCAGCGCGAGAAGGACCGGACGCTGCGCGATCTCACCCGCGACGGCGCGTTCCGGCTGGCCTCCAGCCCCGACGATCCCACGGTCGCGCCGGCGGACAAGGGCATCACGCCGCAGATCGACATGCTGGCGCTGGACGACGCCGCCGACCGGCTGGTCCGCTCGGCGCATGCGGCGGATGCGGCGGTCGACCGGCTGGCGACGCTGCCCGTAGCGACTCAGGCGCGCATGCTCGCGCTGCTGCGCGACATCGACCAGTTGCTGATCGACCGTGCCGGCCTGCCCGGGCGGCCCTGGTTCCGCAATCTGATCTATGCCCCCGGCACGCTCACCGGCTATGGCGCCAAGACGCTGCCCGGCGTGCGCGAGGCGATCGAGCAGCGCCGCTTCGCCGACGCCACCACCTATGTCGCGCGCACCGCCGCCGTGCTGAACGCCTATGCCGACCGGCTCGACGCGGCGGCGGCGCTGGCGAAGACGCGGTAGCGCGTTACTGCGACCCGTTCGTGCTGAGCCCGTCGAACCACATGCTCCGCAGCCGAGCCTTCGCATGCGGCACAGGCCCTTCGACAGGCTCAGGGCGAACGGCGGCAAGTAAAGTCATCGCACTGTGACGCGCCCCCTCCCCCCGTCCCGCTACGGACAGGACGACGGCAGGGCATAGGCCGCGATCATGCCGTCGGTGCGATAGCGGTTGCCGCCGCCGTTGCGGTGCCACCGGCCGGGTGCGACGCGCGAGGGCTGGCCACCGATCGGCCGCGCGCCCCCAGCCGCGAGCAGATGGCCGACCATCGCGCGATCGGCATCCACGTCGGGGCCGATATAATGGGTGATCTGCAGCGTGAAGAGGCTGAGCCCGACGCCGCGGTCGAAGGTGGCCGCCGCGAGCCAGTCGTTCGGGCCCACCTGCCACAGCCGCACATGATGGCGCCGGTCCGCGCTCGCGCCCTGGTCGATCTGGAAGGCCATGTCCTGCACGCGGTCGTGCACGTAGAGCGGGCTGACGGGCGCCTGCGGATAGGGCCGCCCCAACACCACGCTCGCCGCGATCCGGATCGCCGAGCGGGCGGACACCGCATCCGCCTGCGCCCAGCCCGCCCGCGCGAACACGCACCGGATCGTCGCCGCATCGCCGATCAGCCGCAGGTTGACCGGATCGGCGGGAATATCCTGCGCGGTGTAGGAGATGATCGCGTCGCGCCGCCCGATCCGCTTATGCTCGTGATGGCTCCACAGGCGCGGCAGGCCACCATAAGCGAGACCGAACCACAACAGCAGCAGCGCCAGCACCGCCCCCAGCGCGAGGACGAAATAATGCCATGGACGAAGCGTGATCTTCATGGCGCCTCCGTTCACCTCAGGAGGGCGGATGGTCAAGCATGGCATGGCAAGCGTGGCGTCCGATCGGGGATGACGGTCCGTCGCGCAGCCGTCGCCAGAACGGCGCGGAACCGCTAATCCCGGCGGATCGTCCCGCTCGACCCTGGAGGCATCGTGCTCAAGCGCTTCTACCGGCATGGCCTGCTCGCGACCGCGATCCTGAGCCGTTCGCATGCCCATCGTTCCGCAGCTTCTTTAGCCGGCAACGTCTTGTACTCGGGCGCAAAGCCCTTGCGGCGCACCTGAACGGACCACCCGCTCGTCCGCTTCGTTATCGTTGCCATACCGGCTCCTGTGCCAGGATTGTGACTAGGAGCGGTTTCAAAGACGATTCGGATCTTTCCGGCAGGAAATGCCGCCGGAAGTCCTCATAAAACAATAGGTTGTCTGGTGCACCCGACTGGATTCGAACCAGTGGCCTCTGCCTTCGGAGGGCAGCGCTCTATCCAGCTGAGCTACGGGTGCCTGTCGCCCGCCTAGCAAAGCGGATCGGGCCGCGCCAGCCGTTTTCGGTGGGGCGGCGTCAGCGCGCCGGCGGCGGGGGCGGGGTCTTGGGTCTGTAGGGGCACAGATCCGCCACGACGCAGCGCCAGCATTCGGGGCGGCGCGCCTTGCAGACATAGCGGCCGTGCAGGATCAGCCAGTGATGCGCATGCAGGCGGAACGGCTGGGGCGTCGCCTTGTCGAGCGCCAGTTCGACCGCGAGCGGCGTCTTGCCGCGGGCGAGACCCGTGCGATTGCAGACGCGGAAGATGTGGGTGTCGACCGCGAAGGTCTCCGCACCGAACGCCACGTTCATCACCACATTGGCGGTCTTGCGGCCCACGCCCGGCAGGCGTTCGAGCGCCTCGCGCGTGTCGGGCACCGCGCCGCCGAAATCGTCGATCAGCATCTGCGAGAGCGCGATGACGTTCTTGGCCTTGGTGTTGAACAGCCCGATCGTGCGGATATGGTCCTTCAGCCCGTAGAGCCCTAGCGCCAGCATCGCTTGCGGCGTGTCGGCGATCCGGAACAGCGCGCGCGTCGCCTTGTTCACGCCGCTGTCGGTGGCCTGCGCCGACAGCGCGACCGCGACGACGAGCGTGTAGGGATTGGTATAGGCCAGCTCGGTTTCGGGATGCGGGTCATTCGCCGCGAGCCGTTCGTAGAAGGTGATGACGTCGGCGCGCTTCACAGCCCGAGCACGTCCCCCATCCGGTAACGCCCGGGTGCGCGGCCCGCGAGCCACAGCGCCGCGCGCACCGCGCCGCGCGCGAAGATGGAGCGATCGTCGCCGCGGTGGTTGAGTTCGATCCGCTCGCCTTCGCCCGCGAACACCACGCTGTGATCGCCGACGACCGAGCCGCCGCGCAGCGACGCGAAGCCGATCGTGCCTTCGCAGCGGGCACCCGTCAGCCCCGCGCGGCTGTCGACGCGCAACTCGCCGAGCGCCATCCCCCGCCCCGCCGCCGCCGCCTCGCCGAGCAGCAACGCGGTGCCCGACGGCGCATCGACCTTGTGGCGGTGGTGCATCTCCAGGATCTCGATATCCCAGTCCGCGCCGAGCCGCTCGGCCGCCTCGCGCACCAGCATGCCGAGCAGGGTCACGCCGAGCGACGTGTTGCCCGTCTGGAGCACCGCGATCTCGGTGGCGGCGGCATCGATCGCGGCATGATCGCTGGGCGCGATGCCCGTCGTGCCGATCACGATCGGCGTTCCCGCCGCGCGCGCCGCCGCCAGATGCGACGCCACCGCCAGCGGCGAGGAGAAGTCGACGAGCACATCGGCCTGGCGCGCGAGCGCCGCGGCATCACCGCCCGCATCCACGCCGCCGGCCAGCGTCGCGCCGAGATCGTCGATCGATTGCGTGATGGCGCGGCCCATCCGGCCTGCGCTGCCATAGATGCCGATGGAGGTCATGCGGGGCTTCCGGAAAGCGGGAGACTAGGGCAACGAACGCAGGGACGGGGTGACGACATGATAGCGCGCCTTTGCACGTTTCGGGCGCGCGCGAACAGGGTGGACATGGCATTTTACCCTGCGCCGCCGCCTGCGCGTGCGCTCAATCCACCCAGTCGAGCCCGATGTCGCGATACGTCTCGCGGTCTTCGTCCCAGCCCGGCTTCACCTTCACGTGGAGATAGAGATGGACGGGGCGGCCGGTGATCGTCGTCAGTTCGGCGCGGGCGCGCGCGCCGATCTCCTTGATCCGCTGGCCGCCCTTGCCGAGCACGATCGCGCGCTGCGTCGGGCGTTCGACGAGGATCTGCTGGTGGATCTCGACCGAACCGTCCTCGCGCTCGTCATAGCGTTCGGTCTCGATCGTGCTCGCATAGGGCAGCTCGGCATGAAGCTGGAGATAGAGTTGCTCGCGGGTCACTTCGGACGCCAGCGCGCGTTCGGTCGCGTCGGAGACCTGATCCTCGGGATAATGCCAGGGGCCCTCCGGCATCAGCGCGGCGAACGCGCGCTTCAGTTCGGGCACGCCGTCGCCCGTTTCCGCGCTGACGAACCAGGTCTCGGCAAAGGGCCGGATCGCGTTCAGCCGCTCAGCATGGAGCAGCAGCTTGGGCTTGGCCGCGATATCCACCTTGTTGAGGATCAGATGCACCGGCTCGGGGCGATCCTTCAGCGATTCCACGATGGCGACCACCTTTTCGGGCAGCCCGCCCTTGCCGTCCACCACCAGCGCGATCACGTCGGCGCCCTCGGTGCCGCTCCAGGCCGCGGCCACCATCGCGCGGTCGAGCCGGCGCTGGGGCGCGAAGATGCCGGGGGTGTCGACCAGCAGCAATTGAGTCGCGCCCTCGATCGCCACGCCCAGCAGCTTGGCGCGCGTGGTCTGCGCCTTGGGGCTGACGATCGCGACCTTCTGGCCGACGAGCGCGTTGACGAGCGTCGACTTGCCGGCATTGGGCGCGCCGACCACGGCGACGAGGCCGCAATGTTGGGTTTCGGTCATGCGAGCGCGATGCCGGAAGAACGCGGCTTCGACAAGTTGGGAAGGGATGCGGTCGGTCAGCCGAGCTTCGCCAGCAGCGCGCGCGCCGCCGCGGTTTCGGCCTCCTGCTTGCTCGACCCCTGGGCGCTGGCCTCGGCATGGCTGCCGATCGCGACCGCCACGGTGAAGCGCGGCGCGTGGCCGGGGCCGGTGCGTTCCACGATCCGATATTCGGGCGCGCGGCGGTTGTTGGCGGCGGCCCATTCCTGGAGCTGCGACTTCGGGTGCTGCGGCGCCTTGGCGTCGCGCCGCGGGCGATCGCCCCAGGCCGAGCGGACGAAGGCGCGCGCGTCGCCCAGCCCGCGTTCGCGATACCAGGCGCCGATCAGCGCCTCCATCGCGTCGCCCAGCACATTGTCGCTGTCGAGCGCGCCATCGTCGCGCGCCTGTTTGCCGAGCCGCAGATGCGCCGGCACGCCCAGCCCGCGCGCGACATCGGCGCAGACCGCGCCGGTCACCAGCGCGTTCAGTCGCTTCGACAATTGCCCCTCGGGTTCGTCGGGGTAGAGTTCGAACAGCCATTCGGCCATCACCAGGCCGAGCACCCGGTCGCCGAGAAACTCCAGCCGCTCGTAATTTGCCGCCGCCTGGCTGCCATGCGTCAGCGCCCGCTCATAGGGCGCGGGATCGGCCGGCGCCGCCCCGAACGTCTCCGCCAGCCACCGCGCCAGCTCGCTCAAAAGCCCGCCCCGATCCGGCGCCAGCGGCCTGCGCTCACCCAGGTCCATGGCGCGATCCAGCTGGCACTGCCATCGGTCGAGAAGAAGGTGACGAGCGCCTTGCCCTCGACATTGGCGAGCGGCACGAACCCCATGCCGTAACCGGGCAGGCCGTCCGCCTCGGCATTGGGGGGTGCGGGGAAGCGGCTGTCGCCGCTGTCGTCGCGATTGTCGCCCATGACGAAGATGTGGCCGGCAGGCACGGTATAGACGCTGGTATCGTCGCGATCGGGAAATTCGCCCTGATCGAGCACGTCGTAGCTGACGCCGCCGGGCAGCGTCTCGCGGTAGCGCGGATAGCGGCAGATCGCCTGCCCCCCCGCGATCACGGCGCGGAACGCCGGCGCGCAATGCTGATCGCTGAAATTGGGCGTGATCGGCAGGACGAAATCGGCGAGGCGGCGCTTGGGGATGGCGGTTCCGTTCAGGACGAGCGTGCCGTGCCGCATCTCGACGGTATCGCCCGGCAACCCGATGACGCGTTTGATGACGTCGTGATTCTCGACGACCGGCGCGCGGAAGACGACGACGTCGCCCCGTGCCGGATCGCGCGGGAGAATGCGCCCGGGAAAGGGTGGCAGGCCCCAGGGTAGCGACCAGCGCGAATAGCCGTAATTCCATTTCGAGACGAACAGATAGTCGCCGATATACAGCCGCGGCAGCATCGATTCGGACGGGATGCTGTAGGGTGCGATCAGAAAACTGCGGAAGATCAGCACGAACAGCGCCAGCTTTGCCAGGAAGAGCAGCGTGTCGCCGGTTTCGGAACGGGTGCGCGTGGCCATGCATGCGGCATGCGGGGCGCGTGCAATCGCGTCAAGAAGCGCCACGGAACCCATTGCCCCGCAAGATGCGTTTTGACGGCGCACACCGCCCGGCCTAGCTGGGCTTCTCACGACACGGAGCCTCTCATGTCCCTCGACTGGTCGAAGATCGAAGCCCTGCCCGCCACCCGCCTGGAGGCGCTGTTCGACGGCGATCCGGATCGCCTTGCCAAGCTGTCGCTCGACGTGGCCGGCATCCATTTCGACTGGTCGAAGACTCACCTGACGCCCGACGCGATCGCGGCCTTCGCCGATCTCGCCAAGTCGGCGGATCTGGCGGGCAAGCGCGAGGCGATGTTCGCTGGCGAGATCATCAACACGACCGAGGAGCGGCCCGTCGAGCACACCGCCGAACGCGGCGAGGGCAAGCCCGACAGCGTCGCGCGCGCGGCCTCCTATCACGGGCGGATGCGCACGCTGATCGACGCGATCGAGGCGGATGCGCTGGGGCCGGTGCGCTCCATCCTTCATGTCGGGATCGGCGGATCGGCGCTGGGGCCGCACCTGCTCGTCGATGCGCTCGGGCGCGATCACGATCGCTACGAGACCGCAATCGTCTCGAACGTGGACGGCATGGCGCTGGACGACGTGTTCGAGAAATTCGATCCGCAGACCACGTTGCTGATCGTTGCGTCCAAGACCTTCACGACGACCGAGACGATGCTCAACGCCAAATCGGTGATCGACTGGATGACCGGCGGCGGCGTCGAGGATCCCTATGGCCGCGTGATCGCGGTCACCGCCTCGCCCGACAAGGCGATGGAATGGGGCGTGGACGAAACGCGGATCGTGCCGTTCTCGGAAAGCGTCGGCGGGCGCTATTCGCTCTGGTCGTCGATCGGCTTCCCCGCCGCGCTCGCGCTCGGCTGGGACGTGTTCGAGGAGCTGCTGGAGGGCGCGGCCGAGATGGACCGGCATTTCCGCCTGTCCGCGCTCCACGAGAACGCGCCCGCGATCGCGGCGTTCGCCGACCTTTATTACACGCAGGTGCGCAAGGCCGAGACACGCGCGCCCTTCGCCTATGACGAGCGGCTGCGGCTGCTGCCCTCCTATCTCCAGCAGCTCGAGATGGAATCGAACGGCAAGGGCGTGACGATCGACGGCCAGCCCGTCGGCCGCCCGACCGCGGCGATCACCTGGGGCGGCGTCGGCACCGATGCGCAGCATGCGGTGTTCCAGTTGCTCCACCAGGGCACGCATCTGGTGCCCGTCGAATTCCTCGCGGTGATCGAGGCGGGCGACACGCTGCCGGCGGAGCATCACCGGCTGCTGCTGCTGAACGCCTTCGCGCAAGGGGCGGCGCTGATGAAGGGCAAGCAGGTGGACGATCCCGCGCGCAGCTATTCGGGCGACCGGCCGTCCTCCACCCTGCTGCTCGACCGGCTCGATGCGCACACGCTGGGCGCGCTGATCGCCTTCTACGAGCACCGCGTATTCGTGAACGGCGTGCTGCTGGGGATCAATTCCTTCGACCAGTTCGGCGTGGAACTCGGCAAGGAAATGGCCAAGGCGGCGGAAAAGGGCGGCGGCGAATTCGACCCCTCCACCACCGACCTGATCGCTCGCGCCGGTCTGGACTGAGCCCGGCGCCGTCCCTATGTGTACGATCTGCGGAGATCGTACACATGCGGACCAATATCGAGATCGACGACGCCTTGATGGCGGACGCGATGAAGGCGACGGGCGCGAAGACGAAACGCGAGGCGGTCGAACAGGCATTGCGCTGGATGGTGACGATCAAGCGTCAGCGGGAGGCGATCGAGCAGTTGCGCGGCCTGGGCTGGGAAGGCGATCTCGATGAGATGCGCACCGACAAGCGGCGCCCCGAATGGGGCTGATCCTCGTCGACTCCAGCGTCTGGATCGACCTGCTGCTCGATCGCCCGACGTTGCAGACCGACGCGCTGACGCGGTGTCTCGACGCCGGCCAGGCGCTGGCGATCGGCGATCTGATCCTGATGGAGGTGCTGCAAGGCGCGCGGCACGCGCGTCAGGTGTCCGAAGCCCTGCTGCTGTTCCGGCACATGACGCTGATCGTCATTTCCGATCTCGCCGTTGCCCGGCAGGCCGCGCACCATTACCGCGATCTGCGGTCGCGCGGCATCACGATCCGCAAGACGATCGACACGCTGATCGCAACCCGCTGCATCCTGGACGGTTTACCCCTCCTCTACAGCGATCGGGATTTCGATCCCTTCGTCGAACATCTCGGGCTCTTTTCCGCGATGAACCTGCTTCCGGAGTGAATTGATGCCCGATCACGACTACGACCTCTTCGTCATCGGCGCGGGCTCCGGCGGCACCCGCGCGGCGCGCGTCGCCGCGGCGCACGGCGCGAAGGTGGCGGTGGCCGAGGAATATCGCGTCGGCGGCACCTGCGTCATCCGCGGCTGCGTGCCCAAGAAGCTGCTCGTCTATGGCGCGCATTTCGCCGAGGACCTGAAGGACGCCAAGCGCTTCGGCTGGAACGTGCCCGACCAGTGCGACTTCAGTTGGACGACGCTGCGCGACAATGTGATGGAAGAGGTCGACCGGATCAACGGCGCCTATACCAAGACGCTGGAGACGCACGGCGTGGAGATCCTCCACACCCGCGCCGAGATCACCGGCCCGAACAGCATTCGGCTGAGCGACGGGCGGACCGTAACCGCGACCACCATCCTGCTCGCGGTGGGCGCGCACCCCGCCGTCCCGAAATGCTCGGGCCACGAGCACGGCATCACCTCGAACGAGGCATTCCATCTCGACGCCATTCCCAAGCGCGTGCTGATCGCGGGCGCGGGCTATATCGCCAACGAGTTCGCCGGCATCTTCCACCAGTTCGGCGCGCACGTCATCCTGATGAACCGCACCAAGGACATCCTGCGCGGCTATGATCTCAGCATCCGCGACCGGCTGCTCCAGATCTCGCTGATGAAGGGCCTCGAATTCCGCTTCGACGCCAATTTCGAGGGGATCGAGAAACAAGCCGACGGCTGCCTGACGGTCAGCATGAGCGGCCATGAGCCGGTGACGGTCGACATGGTGATGTTCGCCACCGGCCGCGTGCCCAACACCACCGGGCTGGGGCTCGAGACCGCGGGCGTCGAACTGGACGAGCGCGGCGCGGTGAAGGTGGATGCCGACAACCGCTCGACCTGCCCCAGCATCTATGCGGTGGGCGACGTGACCGACCGGATCCAGCTGACCCCGATCGCGATCCGCGAGGGCCAGGCGTTCGCCGACACGCTCTACGGCAACAAGCCGACGCGGGTGGATTACGACCATGTGCCCTCCGCGGTGTTCAGCCATCCGCCGATGGCGGGCTGCGGGCTGACCGAGGCGCAGGCGAAGGAGAAGCTCGGCTCGGTCAAGGTCTACACCGCCGATTTCCGCCCGATGAAGAACGTGCTCGCCGACCGGCAGGAGCGCGCGCTCTACAAGGTGGTGTGCGACGGCGACACCGACCGGATCGTCGGCATCCACATGATCGGCCCCGACGTGCCCGAGATGATGCAGGTGGCCGCGGTGGCGGTGAAGGCCGGGCTCACCAAGGCCGATTTCGATTCCACCGTGGCGCTGCACCCGACGATGGCGGAGGAGCTGGTGCTGATGCGGTGATTTGGGGGCGAGTGGCGTGACGTTTGAAGGATCGCCGCTATCGCCCAAAGCCGGATGTTCCGGCTGGCGATCCGCGCTCTCGATGACGGCTATTGATTAAGCGCCGACGTTCCCGTTTCTCCGTCTCCGACAGAGCCTTTCGGGAAAAAGCAACCGGGAACAAATTTCGGGAAAGGGGTGCTCTGGACGGGTCTCGGCCCCGATTGGTTGGGCGACGGTCTCGCTATGGGTTCCTAACCGGGAAGTTGCTTCGGATGCTTCAATCCTCGCGGTCAGCGTCTCATCGCCGCCATTGCGACGCCTGCAGTCATGACCGCTCCCCCGCCAGCACGCTGGGTCCATTTCCTCACACCGGGGCGACCGATCAGTCCGGACGCGGTGGAGGCGGTCAGCGCGTATAGCGTGTCTGTCATCGCCGCGATGACGGTGAAGGTGACGACGAGGATTCCAGCCTGTGGAAGATAAGCCTCATCCGTACGAATGAACTGCGAAGCGAAGGCGACAAAGAACAGGATCGTCTTGGGGTGGAAGGTGCCAACCGCGACATTTGTCATGAACGCTGCGCGGGGGCTGATCGGACGGGTAGCCGTCCATCCCTCCTGGCCACCGTTGCTCCTGATGATCGCAATCAGGCCGATCGCGACGAGGTAGATCGCGCCGAGCCATTTCAGGATCGTAAAGGCCAGCGCCGACGAGCCGAGAATGGCCCCGGCTCCTGCGAGCGAAACCGATATTGCGACCGCGTTTCCGACCGCCATTCCAGCGACGGAGGCGAGTGCCGTCCTCCGGCCAGAGCTGAATGCGAAACCAATGATGCTCGCCACGCCAGGACCGGGAAGGATGCCCATCACGAAGGATGCAGCGGCAAAGGTCAGCCAAAGGTGCAGGTCCATTCGGAGGCTTCCTGTTCAAAACACCATCGTATCAGACGCTACAAGCGTTGTGGGTTGCGATTTAGCATTTCCCGATATTCGATCGTTGTGGGAACGCCGCGGCCGTCTCGCCTGCCGTTCCGTTACGGGAAGGATGGCTGGCCAGCGCGTGGGGCGGCATCGCCTTCGGTGTCGACGAACCATCCGGCAGCTTTTAGGTAGATGACGGCAGAACGGGCCACAGGCGCGACGACACCGTTCGATAGCCGCAGGCGCATGGAGCGGGCGTTGCCTTCGACGGCCGCTACGGCATGGCCCGCGACCCACCACGATCGATGCGTCCGTAATCCTTCCGCCTGCATGGCCTCGATCGCGCGGCCCAAGGGCATCAGGACCAGCTCGGTGCCGGCGGGACGATGCACGCGGACGTAGTGATCCTCCATTTGCAGCGCCAGCACGTCGCCGCCCAGCGGCGTCACCGCCGGCTCGACCGAAGCGGGCGGTGCAGGCATGTCGTCCGGCATCGTTGCCGAGCGGCGCATGACGAGGCCGACGCAGCCCATCGCGACCAGCCCGATTGTCGTCGTCTGCGCGAACCATAGCGGTAGCGACAAGTGCAGCTTCGCCAATTCGGGCCATAGGCGGAACGCCGCCGTTCGCGTCGCCAGCGCCTCGGGAACGCTGGCAAGCAGCGTCGCTCCGGCCAGCGCCAGCCACCATCGGCGCGAGCCGCGTGCTAGTTTCATGCTGACCAACCGGTATGCCGAGCCGTAGAGCGCCAGGCCGAGCAGCATGGCGCCGGTCCAGTAGGCCAGCAGCCGCAAGGGGCCGCCGTTCATGTAGCTGCCGAACGGCCCCAGGATCGCCAGCAGCATGCCCGCCAGGACGGTCAGGGCGATCCAGCGCATCGGAGGCGGTGTCGTCCAACGGGTGGCGGAGACAGGGAGAACGGGGCGAATCACCCTCCCCTTCTACCGCGGGCGCGATGCCGGACGAAACCCGTTTGCCGATCCGCGAACCCGTTCGCCCGTTCGCGAATGGCCGGCTTTCGGTAGATGCGTCATTTCGATCATCAGACTCCGCGTCACCACGGAGTCCGTCATGTCCCTGCGCCTTGCCCTTGCCGCCCTATCGCTCGCGATCGCTTCACCAGCGGCCCGAGCGCAAACCCCCCAAGCGGGTTTCCAGCATGAGGTGACGGCGGACGGAACTGAGGTGGGCGTCTGGTATCCCGCGTCCGGCACCCCGGTCCACCAGCGGCTCGGCCTCTACGGGCAGGACGTGGTGCCCGGCGCGCACGTGCCGGACGGACCGCACCCGCTGATCGTCATCTCGCACGGCACCGGAGGCGACTTCGCCGGGCATGTCGATACAGCGGTCGCGTTGGCTCGCGCTGGGTTTGTCGTTGCGGCGCTGACCCACCCTGGCGACAACTGGCGGGACGACAGCCGGGCGACCCGCATCGAAGGCCGCCCGGTCGCGCTCAGCGCCACCATCTCGTACATGTTGCAGTCATGGCCCGGGCGCGCAGCGATCGACCCCGATCGGATCGGTGCCTTCGGCTTCTCGGCCGTTGGTTTCACCGTCCTCGCCGCTGCTGGCGGGCGACCCGACCTCGCCTCGCTTGCCGACCATTGTCGGCAGCACCCGGCCTTCTTCGACTGCACGCTGCTGAAGACACAGCCGCGAGAGGCAGCGGCACCTTGGCCCAGACTTCGCGATCCCCGCATCAAGGCGATCGTCGTGGCGGCCCCCGCGCTCGGGTTCACTTTCGATCAAGCGGGCCTCACCAAGGTCACGGTGCCGGTTCAGCTCTGGCGGGCCGACGACGATCATATCCTCCCGGCACCGTTCTATGCGGACGCAGTACGAGCGGCGCTGCCACGGCAGCCCGAGTTCCACGCCGTTCCGGCTGCCGGCCATTTCGACTTCCTGGCGCCGTGCGCCGACCCAGCCTCCATGCCGCAGATTTGCCGAGGCGCGCCAGGCTTCGACCGGATCACCTTCCACCAGCGCTTCGATGAGGAAGTGGTGCGGTTCTTTACGAAAACACTCGCTCGTGGGTTTCGAGAAGGCAATTCCGTTCCCGGTTCCTGATCCCAATCGGCGTGGATTGCGACAACGGCAGTGAGCCAGCTCAGCCGTCTGGCGGCTCGCCTGCTGGGCAATGGCGATAGAACGTCGACAGGCCGACTCGGAGCAATTTGGCGATCTTGGCCGGCTTGTCCCCTGCTGCGAGCAACTTGCGCGCGGTGTCGATCTTATCGGCCGTCATCGCTGGTTTGCGGCCTCCACCGGTGCCGCCCCTTGCTCGAGCTGCTGCCAAACCAGCTATCGTGCGCTCCTTCACCAACTCTCGCTCCATCTCGGCAACCGAGGCGAGGATATGGAACAGAAGCCGGCCGGAGGGCGTGGCGGTATCAAAGCCGTCGGTCAGGGACCGAAAGTCTACCTTTCGCGCCGATAGGCCAGCTGCCAGTTCAATCAGGCCCCGAATCGAACGACCTAGCCGGTCGAGCTTCCAGATTACAAGCGTGTCTCCCGCACGCGCAAATTGCAGGGCTTCCGCCAAGCCCGGCCGATCGGCTTTTGCCCCGCTCGCCTTGTCGGTGAACAGCCTCTCGCAGCCGGCTTTCGTCAGCGCCTCGATCTGCAAGGTCAGATCCTGGTCGGTGGTCGACACGCGGGCGTAACCGATCAACACATTCGTTCATCCCGATAAGGTTGCCCCCATCGCGCTCGCCGTCGACATCAATTGCGAGGTCATTTCCCCACTGCTGCCGCGGCTTCCCGCCTACGCTTTAACTCCTCGCCATAGCCGTTCACGTATGGCGTCAGACAGGCTTGCATGGCCTGCGCGGTTCGAGCGGTAGCACCGCAGATGCGGGTCGCCTCGCACATCCGCGCGTCGAAGGCAGGATCGCCGCTGCTCCGCTTGAAGACGCAGCGTACGACCCCGGTCTTGCGATCGGTCTTCGTGACAAGCCTGAGGTGACGCAGTCGCTCCCCGATCACGACGACGTCATCGGACGGCACTTCGGGCGCGGTCTGGAAAGAGATTGCAAGCAAGGCGGCGACAAGGTGAGCGATCATGGCGGTCACCTGTGCCCCAACGTCCGGATCAGCCGAAGGCCGACCGTGTCGATCCCAGGGTTCTGCTCGGAAAACAGGCGTCGATGGCTGAAATGCTCGAACGCCGCCTCCACAGCCCAGCGACGGTTTACCCTGACGCCGATCGACAAGTTCGGATTGAACAGCACTCGGGAACCGAACGCGGTTCGATTGCGGTAGATGTCGTATCGCCGTTCGGCTTCCGCGACCGATATTCCTGACGCGAACGGATCGGGCGTATAACGGTAGCCGTCCTGGATCGTGAGCCCGATGCCGATCTGGCCATAGAGCCGGTTCGAGAAGACGTGCTGCCGCCATTCCGCTCCGACGCTCGCAAAGTCGGTTCGACCGTCGGTGTTGATTTGCAGGCGTGCGGTCAGCCTTGGTTTCAGCGCCTTGGTCAACGGGGCCGAGCGATAGACGAACTGCACGTCGGCTGTTCCACGCTCTTCCTCGCCCTCGTAGATGACACCGGGCGGAAGAGCTGCGGTCCATGGGCGACGAACGCCATGCGCGAAAATGCCGAACCCGATCTCCGGACTGGCAGCGCGCTCCTGAACCTGCTCAGTCTGCGCGCTCCCCGGAGCCGAGGCAAGCAGCACCGTTGCGCCAAGGGCGCTCTTCGACCAACTCATTCGACACCCCGTTTTTCGCTTTTCTGCAAGCGTTCGAGTGATGTAAAAAGGCAAATAGTTTTCGTCAAACAGAAAGGTCATTGTGTCTCGCGGCTATCTGCTTTCACCCCGCCGTGCCGGGCTCGCCCGAGTTGCCGGCATGCTGTTCCTGCTTGTCGGGCTGGCAAGCCTCGCAGGACCCGTCGCCATCGGCATCCAGCCCGGCTTCTCGTTTCATTGTTCGTCAAGCGGCTGCGCCGACCACAGCGACCTGATCGGCCTCGCCCCGGAGGATCAGCGTGGCATGCTTCAGCGCTCATCAGACGCGCGAGCGAAGTTCTCGGCTCACGTTTCCCGGCCGCTCGCGCGGATCGGTCTGGCGGGGGCGAACTTGATCGGCGTGCTGCCATTCGCCCTTCTGATGGTCTTTGTAGGAGCGGCACTCGGCACGCTTGCCGGGCGGCGGGGCGACGACCTGGGTCGCGCGCTGCCGTGGTTACGTCGTGCAGCCCTCATGGCCCTACTGCTGGTCATCGCCGCTCCCGTCAGCGACAGCTTGGAGAACATGATCCTCTATCCAGGTACACCGGCAGGCCCGACGTGGTATTTCGGCATCGAGCTGCGGACGGTGACGATCAACCTGTTGCTGGCGCTCGCCGTCTTGGCCGTCGTCTGGGCGCTGGACGCTGGCAGCCGGGCCGAGCGCGACGTTGCCAGCTTTATCTGATGCCGGTGATCGTCAATCTCGACGTCGTGCTGGCACAGCGCAAGGTCCGCTCCAATGAGCTGGCCAAAGCGATCGGGATCACCGAGTCCAATCTGTCGCTGCTGAAATCTGGCAAGGTGAAGGGAGTGCGATTTACCACCATCGCCGCGATCTGCCGTTATCTGGACTGTATGCCGGGCGATATCCTCGGCTATATCCCATCCGACGACGATCTGTCGGTGGAAGACTGAGGGTACGACCTACTCGCCAGTTCCCGGTATGCGACCTGTTTTGGGAAATCTCCGGCTGTCTCGCTGGCCGTTCGTTTCCAAGAACGGTTGCTTCCTGGATCGGTGGATTTCAAGGTCGCAGGCAAGTAACAATGCAGGGGCATAGCGACTCAGGGTCGGGAAATTACCGGATGAAGCGACGATGTTCCTGGCTCTAGCCGCCCTTGGGGCATTCATTTCCGACGCAGGTCGTCCGACCCCTGAGGAGATCATGACCGAAATAGACACAACCGTCGTTTTGCCGCCGGACGCTTCGCCGTTGTCCAGCTATGGTAGGAATTACGCTTGGCGAACCGATGGTAGCGATGGCGTCGTCCAAGGTAATTATCTTCTCGTAAACAGACTCTACCCGCCCAACTTCCCGTGCTCGGCAGGCCGCGGTAAGGACGGTCGAATTCTTGACTGCACGCCAGAGCGCCGCCGTCATATTATAGACGGGCAGGCCGCCGCCGGCAGGCACTTGTGGTTCAACGATTTCGCAAGGATGCCATTCATAGCGGACGGACGGTGCCTCCAAGTGACTGTCCTGTACTCAACTGACAGCCACTCCGTACTTTCGGTTCGCTGTAACGGCGTGGCATGATTTCTGGACAGCAGGTCAGAACGTGTCGACTTTCCCGCTCAACAATCGTTTTCGGGAACATTTGGTGCTCCCAGCCCTCGTATTTTGCGGTTAGATGTAAAAGCTGCGGTGTCGGGCAAGGAGGAGTGAAGACTGTGCTGCCACTTTTAATTGTTCTCGCGGCTGGCTTTGTTCAGGGGCCGCCATGGGCGCATTTTAGCCGCTCTCGCACCATTGATCGTGTTAAGGAGGTTGTTGAAATTGGCTCGGGTAAGAGCAATGCGAATGGTGACTTTAAATACATTCTGAAGATAACGCGCCAAAGAAATGGCGGCAAGCCAGCTGTGCGATGGACAGGCAGCACGGCATGTCCGGTAGTCTCGATCCTTGTAAAAAATATGACCACAATTGTCATGCCAAAGCCGGCACCGTATGGCGTTCCCGGTGTATCACAAGATATTGTTCTTGATGGGAGCTATTACGAACTGAATGCTCCATCGACCGATGTTCAGGGCAGTTTTACGATCAGCTCTAATGAAGGCACGTCGCTTTCGCTGTGGATAGATAACTCACTCAACAGCCTTTCTAGCTGCTGGTCGGCATCGCCGCCGAGACAATAGAGTCACCAAGCGACTCTCTTCTCATTTGACCATCGTTTTCGGGAAAGGCGGCAGCACCGCTGCAATGGCGGCTATCGCCATCGGTTCTCCCGAGAGCCGCCGTCCTTAGTCCACCACCCCCTCAAGCCCCCACGAACCGCCCCGGCCGGCGCTCCGCCACCGCCTTCACCCCCTCGGCGAAATCGGCGGTCTTCTGCAGCCAGGCCTGTTCGGCGAGTTCGTGGTCGGTCTGCGCTGCCACCAGGGCGGCCAGGTCGCCGCGCATCGTGCGGCGGGTGGAGGCGACCGCCAGGGGCGCGCCGGCGGCGATCTCGTGCGCCAGCGCCAGCGCGGTCGCGTGCAGCCCGTCGTCGCTCGCCATCTGGTCGATCAGGCCCCAGTCATGCGCTTCGGGTGCGCGGATCCGGCGCGCGGTGAGGTTCATCAGCAGCGCGCGCTGCCGCCCGATCACGCGCTCCAGCACCGCCGAGATGCCGAAGCCCGGATGGAAACCCAGCGCCACGAAGTTCGCGCAGAATTTCGCCTGCGGCCCGCCGACGCGGAAATCGGCGACGAGCGCGAGGCCGAGCCCCGCGCCCACCGCCGCGCCCTGGATCGCGGCCACCACCGGGGTCTCCACCGCGAACAAGCGGGCGGCCGCCACGTAGAAGGGATTGCGCACGCCCGGCGCGCGTTCGTTCGCCACCGGATTGGCGTTGACCAGATCGGCGCCCGCGCAGAACACGCGGCCCCCCGAGCAGAGCAGGATCGCGCGCACCGCGGGATCGGCGTCCGCCTCGGCGAAGCGCGCGGCGATCGCCTCCAGCATCGCCAGATCGGCGAAATTGTACGGCGGACGGGCGAAGCGCACCACCAGGACATGGCCGTCGCGCTCGCTCCACACGCCGGTCCCGTTCGCGTCGTCCATGCACCATTCTCCTGTCTCGCCCATCGGATACCGGCTCGGGCGACCGGGTGAAAGCCCGTCCGCGAACGCCGAGGCGTCGCAAGACCGTCACCAAAGCGAGACACGCGCGTCACGATCCGCCGCTAACAGCGACTCGGGCGACGGAGGGAACGACGATGCTTCAGGCGGTAAAGACCGGCGGAACGGGGGCGGAGCGCCGCCGCTATCGGACGATCTGGATCAGCGACGTGCATCTGGGCACCCGGGGCTGCAACGCCGCGATGCTGATCGACTTTCTCGACCGGGTGGACAGCGACACGCTCTACCTCGTCGGCGACATCATCGACGGGTGGCGGCTGAAGAAGCGGCTCTATTGGCCCGCGCTCCACAACGACGTGGTTTCGCGGCTGATGAAGCGGGTCAAGCGCGGCACGCGCGTCGTCTACATCCCCGGCAACCATGACGAGATGTTCCGCCAGTTCGTCGGCATGAACTTCGGCGGGATCGCGATCCGCCGCCGCGCGATGCACGAAACCGCGGACGGGCGGCGGCTGCTGGTGCTGCACGGCGACGAATTCGATGCGATCACGCTGGCGCAGCCCTGGCTCGCGCATATGGGCGACACCGCCTATACCGCGCTGCTCGCCGTCAGCCATGTGGTCAATTCGGTGCGGCGGCGGCTCGGCATGCCCTATTGGTCGCTGTCCAAGCATGCCAAGGCCAAGGTGAAGAACGCGGTGGCCTTCGTCTCGCGCTTCGAAGAGGTGGTGGCGCGCGCGGCCGGGTCGCGCGGCGTCGACGGCGTGGTGTGCGGGCACATCCATACCGCCGAGACGCGCACCATCGGCGACATCGCCTATTATAACGACGGCGACTGGGTCGAGAGCTGCACCGCGCTGGTCGAGCATCACGACGGGCAGATGGAGCTGCTCCACTGGGCCGACGAGATCGCCCGGCGCAACGCACGGCCGCGGTCGATCGGGCTGGCCGCCTGAGATGCGGCCGGGTATGCGGATCGCGATCGTCACCGACGCCTGGTCGCCGCAGGTCAACGGCGTCGTCCGCACGCTTCAGGCGGTGCGCAGCGAGCTGGAGGCGATGGGCCATGTGGTGCGCGTGATCGCACCCGATGCGTTCCATTCGCTGCCCTGCCCCACCTATCCCGAGATCCGGCTGGCGCTGGCGAGTTCGGGAGCGATCGGCCGGCGGCTCGCCGCCTTCGCGCCCGATGCGATCCATCTGGCCACCGAAGGGCCGCTGTGCATCGCCGCGCGGCGCTGGTGCCTGGCGCAGGGCCTGCCCTTCACCACCGCCTACCACACGCATTTTCCGGATTATGTCGGCGCGCGCACGGGCATCGATCCGCGCTGGGTGTGGCGCTATATCCGCTGGTTCCACGCGCCGGCGCAGGCGATCCTCGCCTCCACCCCCAGCCTGCGCGCGCAGCTCGCCGCGAACGGGCTGACTCAGGTGCGCGCCTGGGGCCGCGGCGTGGACCTGTCGCTCTTTTCCCCCGCCGGGACGGTGGATGCCGCGCTCGCCGCGCTGCCGCGGCCGATCCAGCTCTATGTCGGGCGGATCGCGGTCGAGAAAAATCTCGAGGCGTTCCTCGCCGCGCCGACCGGCGGCAGCAAGGTGGTGATCGGCGCGGGGCCGGCCCAGGCCGGGCTGGCGGCGCGGTTCCCCGACGTGCATTTCGCCGGCCCGCGCCACGGCGAGGCGCTCGCCGCCGCCTATCGCGCGGCGGACGTGTTCGTGTTCCCGAGCCGGACCGACACGTTCGGGCTGGTGATGATCGAGGCGCTGGCCTGCGGCGTGCCCGTCGCCGCCTTCCCGGTCGCGGGGCCCTGCGACGTGCTGACGCCCGCGAGCGGCGCGATGGACGATCGGTTGGCGAACGCGATCGCCGCTGCGCTGCGCCTGTCGTCCGCGGACTGCACCGCGCATGCCGCCACCTTCGGCTGGCGCGACAGTGCCGAACAGTTCCTCGCCGCGCTGAGCCCCCTGCCGGCGCGACGCCTCGCTGCGTGAGCGGGTCAGGGCGCCCGATCGGCCGGACGCGCGCCCCGCGGATCGTGCTCGCCCCGACGGGCACGCTGGGCGACATCTATCCCTTTCTCGATGTCGCCATCCAGTTGCGCGCGCTGGGGTTCGATCCGCTGCTGGCGACGATGGAGGAATATCGTGGCGTGGCGGAGGCCGAGGGTATCGCCTTCCACGCGGTGCGCCCCGGCCGCGCCGAGCTCGAGGCCGACGGCCACGATCATGCCATGCTGGCCCGCGCGGTGGCGCGCGATCTGCGCGCGAGCTTCCGCTTCGTGGCGCCGCACGCCACCGAGGGTTTCGCGGACCTGCAGGCCGCGATGGCGGGCGCGGCGCTCGTCGTGGGCGGCGCGCTTTCGACCATCGCGCGGGTCGCGGCGGAGGCGGCGGGGCTGCCGCTCGTCACTTTGGTGCTCCAGCCGATGGGATTCCTGTCGGTCACCGATCCGCCCTGCCTCGGTGCGCGGCCCTGGCTGCGCGCGGTCGGGCGGCATGGCGGCGCCGGCAGCGTGCGGGCGCTCTATGCGCTGGCGAGCCTGCGCGAGCGATCGAGCCTCGACATGGCCAACCGGCTTCGCGCCGGGGCCGGTCTGCCGCGGATGCGCGACGAACTGCGCGAGGGGCCGCGGCGGAGCGAACGGCTGATCGCGATGTATCCGGCCGCCTTCGCCCCGTTGCCCGCCGACGCGCCGCCCCAGGCGCTAAGCGCTGGCTTCTCCTTCTACAATGGCCGCACCGATCGCGCGGTGCCGGCGATGGCGGCGCTGTCGCGCTTTCTGGACGAGGGTGCGCCGCCGATCGTCTTCACGCTCGGCAGCTTCGTCGTGCACGCGCCCGGCGAATTCTTCGCGCATGCCGCCACGATCGCGCGCAATCTCGGCCGCCGCGCAGTGCTGCTGGTGGGCGATCATGCGGTCGAGCGCCATGCCGCGCTCGGCGGCCCCGACGTGCTGGTGATCGGGCAGGCGCCGCACGCACTGCTCTTCCCGCGCGCGGCCGCCGCGGTCCATCATGGCGGGATCGGCACCACGGGCCAAGCGCTGCGCGCCGCGCTGCCGCAGATGGTGTGCGCGTTTTTCGGCGACCAGTTCGACAATGCCGATCACCTGCGCAGGCTGGGCGTCGCCGAGGCGCGGCCACTCCGCCGCTTCGACGCCGCCGCCGGCACCGCGATGCTCGGCCGGCTGCTGTCGAGCCCCGGCATCGCCGCGCGCGCCGCGACGCTCGCGACCGCCAGCGGCGCGGCGGACGGCCCGCACATCGCCGCGGACGCCATCGCCGCGGTCGCGCTGCGCCATGCCCGGTTGCGGCTCGCGGCCTGAGGTTCCCCAGACCCCGCTACCGAGACACCCCGCGAGCGTTTGACGGCTTCGCCTCGCTCCGTTCGCCCCGAGCTTGTCGAAGGGCCTGTTCCGTATGCGAAGGCTCGACCGCGAGCCGGGATCAACCCCTGTCGTCCCGCGCCAGCCGGCGCGTCGCAACCCCGCCGCCGCCCGATGGAGCGATTGCGCTCCACCGCCCGGCCGCCTAACTTCCGGCCATGCGCAAACACATCCTCATCGTCCTGGGACTGATCCTCGTCGTGATCGTCGCGGTGGTGGCCTATCTCGCCTGGCCCGACACCGCGCGGCTGCCCATTACGGCGGTGGAGGGCAAGCGCCCGACGATTTCCGAACCGCGCATCCAGACGATCCCCACGATGGCGGTCGCCGATGCGGTGGGCTGGCGGAACGGCGCGATGCCGGTGCCCGCCGCGGGGCTCGCGGTGCAGCCCTTCGCCACCGGGCTCGATCATCCGCGCTGGCTCTATCGTCTGCCGAACGGCGACGTGCTGGTGGCGGAGAGCAATTCGCCGCCGCGCAAGGACGGCGGCATCCAGGGCTGGGTGATGACGCACCTGCTCGGCAAGGCCGGCGCCGGCGGCGCGTCGCCCAACCGCATCGTGCTGCTGCGCGACGCGAATGGCGACGGCGTGGCCGAGGAACGCCATGTCTTCATGACCGGGCTCAATTCGCCGTTCGGCATGACGCTGTTCCAGGGCCAGCTCTACATCGCCGACACCGACGCGCTTCTCCGCGTGCCGTACACCGACGGCGCCACGCAGATCACCGCGAAACCGCAGCTGGTGGTGAAGCTGCCGGGCGGCGGCAATCATTGGGCGCGCAACGTCATCCCCGCGCCCGACGGGCAGACGCTGTTCGTCAGCGTGGGATCCTCCACCAACATCGCCGATGACGGCATCGACGCCGAGACGAACCGGGCGAACATCCTGCAGGTGTGGCCGAAGGACGGCCGGTTCCGCATCTATGCGGCTGGGCTGCGCAATCCGACCGGCATGGCGATCAACCGCGAGGGCCAGCTCTGGACCGTGGTCAACGAACGCGACATGCTGGGATCGGATCTCGCGCCGGATTATCTGACGCAGGTCGAGTTCGGCGACCATTTCGGCTGGCCCTGGTATTATTGGGGCGGCTATCCCGACAGCCGCGTCCAGCCCGACAATCCCGCGCTCCAGGAATATTCGAAGCGCCCGGATTATGCGCTCGGGCCGCACGTCGCCGCCTTGGGCCTCGCCTTCTCGACCGACGCCAAATTGGGCGCGCGCTTCGCCGACGGCGCCTTCATCGGCGAACATGGCTCGTGGAACCGTAAGCCGGTCTCGGGCTACAAGCTGGTGTATGTGCCCTTCGGCGCGAACGGCTTTCCGGCGAACGGCGCGAAGCCGGTCGACGTGCTGACAGGCTTCCTGAATGCCAAGGGCGAGGCGCAGGGGCGGCCGGTGGGCGTCATCACCGATCGCACCGGTGCGCTGCTGGTGGCGGACGATGTGGGCAACGCGGTGTGGCGGGTCAGCGCGAAATAGGCGCGCCCGTCACTTCAGCAGCTTGGGCGCTTCCTTCTGGATCGCGGCCTGGACCTGCGCGGCGAACAGCCGGAGGAAGCCCGGCAGGTTCACCACCGCATGCACCTTGTCGTCGAACACGGTCGCGGTGCTCGCGATCTCCTGGCCCATCGCGCGCACCGCGAAGTGCATCGTGTCGCCGTCCCAGCGATGCGTGACGGTCGCGCCGCCGGGGATCAACTGGCCGAGCTTGCCGATCCCGCCGTCCAGCCGCGCGCGGACGCCGCTCTTTCCCAGATCGTGCGGGATATCCATCTCGATCGGTGCGCTCATAGCGTCGTCTCCCCCGGCTCGTCGGTCGCGAACAGCATCGCATCGTCGGCAAACGCCTTGAACTCGAGCGCGTTGCCGCTGGGATCGCGAAAGAACATCGTCGCCTGCTCGCCCGCCTGACCCTTGAAGCGGATGTGCGGCGCGATGCCAAAGGCGATGCCCGCGCGTTCGACGCGCGCGGCGAGTGCCTCCCAGGCGGGCATCGTCAGCACCACGCCGAAATGCGGCACCGGCACGTCATGCCCGTCGACCGGATTGGTCGCCGCAGCCGGGCCCGCGGCGGGGGACAGATGCGCCACGATCTGGTGACCGAAGAAATCGAAATCGATCCACCGGTCGCTCGACCGCCCCTAGGCGCATCCGAGCGTATCCCCGTAAAAGGCGCGCGCTTCGGCGAGATCGTGGACGGGAAAGGCGAGATGGAACGGGCGCAGCGTCATGCCGCAGGTCTAGCCGCCCCGCCGCGCCCCGTCACCCCAGACTTGTCGTGCGCGGCGCCGGGCGGCAAGGGAAAGCGGTGCGGCTCGTGCGGAACCGTGGATGCCGGAACGGGTCCGGCGTGACGATACAGGACGCCATCTTGCCCTTCCTCCTTTCCGCCGGGAAACGCTTCCCCGCCCTGGCCTGCCTCCTGCTCGGCGCGTTGGCCGCTTGCGGCTTCGCGCCGCTCGGCCTTTGGCCGCTGACGCTGGCCTGCATCGCGGGGTGGATGGCGCTGGTCCATGACGCGCGCAGCATTCGCGGCGCGCTGTGGCGCGGGTGGCTGTTCGGGCTCGGCCATTTCACGATCAACGACAATTGGATCCAGCACGCGTTCGATTTCCAGGACGCGATGCCGCCGGTGCTCGGCTATTTCGCCGCGGTCGGGCTCGCTTTGTATCTGGCGGTCTACCCCATGGCGGCGGCGGGCGTCGCGTGGCGGTTGCGGCGGGGCCGGCCCGATACGGCCTATGTGCTGGTCTTCGGCGCGGCGTGGATCGCCACCGAATGGCTACGCGGGCATCTGTTCACTGGCTATGCCTGGGATCCGCTCGGGGTCGTCTGGCTGCCGCTGATCGGCGTCGCGCGGCTGTCGGCCTTGGTCGGCACCTATGCGCTCTCCGGGCTGACGATGGTGGCGGCGGGTGCGCTGCTGATGGCGGCGCAGCGGCGCTGGCGGCTGCCCGTGATCGCCGGCGGCACCGTGGCGTTCGCCGCGCTGTCGGCGCTTTGGACGAACGCGCCCGCCGCGGATCCGCACGGCGTCCGCGTCCGGGCCGTGCAGCCCAATATCGGCCAGCAGGACCGCAGCGACGACGACGGCGCCCGCGTGTTCGCAGCACTCGCCCTGCTGTCGGGCACGCCCGGCGCCGCGCCGCGGCTGGTGGTCTGGCCCGAGGGCGTGCTGCGCGACTATGTCGAGGACGGCTATCCGCCCATCGCTTATGGCGGCACCACGCCCGAGCGCACGCGGCAGCGGATCGCCGCTTTGCTCGGGCCCCGCGACGTGCTGATGACGGGAGGCGACTCGCTCGTCTTCGATGCGCGCGAACGGCTGACGTCGGCGGGCAATTCGGTGTTCGCGATCGACGCCGCCGGGCGGCTCGGCCAGCGTTACGACAAGGCGCATCTGGTGCCCTATGGCGAATATCTGCCGATGCCCTGGCTGCTGCGCCGGCTGGGCCTTGCACGGCTGGTGCCGGGCGACATGGACTTCACCCCCGGCCCCGGCCCCGCCGCCATTGCGGTGCCGGGCTTCGGCGCGATCGGCGTGCAGATCTGTTACGAGATCATCTTCTCGGGCGAAGTGATCGACGAGGCGCACCGCCCGCGGTTGTTGTTCAACCCTTCCAACGACGCCTGGTTCGGCACCTGGGGACCGCCGCAGCATCTGGCGCAGGCGCGGATGCGCGCGATCGAGGAGGGGCTTCCGATCGTGCGCGCGACGCCCACCGGCATCTCCGCGCTGATCGCCGCCGACGGGCGGCTGCTCGCGACCGTGCCGCACGAGACCGCGGGTGCGCTCGAAGCCCCCATCCCGCCCGCGCTCGCCCCCACGCTCTTCGCGCGCGTCGGCAACGCGATGGCAGCAATCGTGGCGGCGCTGATGATCGGCTTGGCCGTTGCCACCCGGCGACAGCGCCGCTAGGGGTCATATAAAGCTTTCCTTATATGACGCTCGTCCGCGAGCACGGCTAAGAGGTCCGCATGCGCAAATCCTTTCTCTTCACCTCCGAATCGGTTTCCGAGGGCCATCCCGACAAGGTCGCCGACCAGATCAGCGACACGGTCGTCGATCTGTTCCTCGCCAAGGACAGCCAGGCGCGCATCGCCTGCGAGACGCTGACGACCACGCAGCTCGTCGTGCTGGCCGGCGAGATCCGCGGCAAGGGCATCTACGAGAATGGCGAGTGGGCGCCGGGCGTGCTCGACGAGATCGAGGCCGCGGTGCGCAATACCGTGCGCGAGATCGGCTATGAACAGGCCGGGTTCCACTGGAACGAGTTCCGTTTCGAGAACAATCTCCACGGCCAGTCCGCCGAGATCGCGATGGGCGTGGACGAGAGTGGCAACAAGGACGAGGGCGCGGGCGACCAGGGCATCATGTTCGGCTATGCCACCGACGAGACGCCGGGGCTGATGCCTGCCACGCTCTATTACAGCCACAAGATCCTCGAGACGATGGCGGCCGACCGCCATTCGGGCGCGGCGCCGTTCCTGGAGCCCGACGCCAAGAGCCAGGTGACGCTCGCCTATGAGGACGAAAAGCCGGTGCGCGCCACCGCGCTGGTCGTCTCGACGCAGCACAAGAAGGGCTATTGCGAAAAGGGCGAGGATGCCAATCCCGCGCTTTATGCCGAGCTGCGCGATTATGTGACGGGTGTGATGAAGGCGTCGCTGCCGGACGGGTTCGTCACCGACGAAACCGCGATCTACATCAACCCGACCGGCGCGTTCGAGATCGGCGGGCCGGACGGCGACGCCGGCGTCACCGGCCGCAAGATCATCGTCGACACCTATGGCGGTGCCGCGCCGCATGGCGGCGGCGCGTTCAGCGGCAAGGATCCGACCAAGGTGGATCGATCGGCCGCCTATGTCGCACGCTATCTGGCGAAGAACGTCGTCGCCGCGGGCCTCGCCAAGCGGGTCACGATCCAGCTGAGCTACGCGATCGGCATCGCCGAGCCGCTGTCGGTCTATGTCGACACGCACGGCACCGGCACCGTGCCCGAGGCGACGCTGGAAGAGGTGCTGCCCAAGCTCGTCCGCCTGACGCCCAAGGGCATTCGCGAGCATCTGAAGCTGAACGCCCCGATCTACAAGAAGACGGCCGCCTATGGCCATTTCGGCCGCGATGCCGAGGGCGATCACTTCACCTGGGAAAAGACCGATCTGGTCGATGCGCTGAAGGCCGCCGTCGCAGCTTGACCGAGGCGTGAACCGAACTAGCCTCTCCGGATACCCACCGGAGAGGCGTTTCATGCGTATCCACACCCTGATCGCGAGCGCCGCGCTGCTGATCGCGGCATCGACGGCCGCCTTTGCCGCGCGCGATCTGCCGGTGCCGGTCGACAAGGGCTGGCAGCATGCCGATACCGGGCTGATCCTGCCCGCGACCCTCGACGGAATGGCGCGCGACAAGCTGGCCGACAACGGCACCGCCGAACGCGATGTCTATGCCGATTTCCGTAGCGCGGACAAAGCGACGAACGTCACGATCTTCCTCTTCCATCCCGCGATCGACGACGTGGCGATGTGGTTCGATCGCGCGCAGAGCGTCATCCTGTCGCGCGACGTCTATGGCGGCGTCACCGCCAGCGGCATCGCGCCCATGCCCTTCGCGCCGCCGCGCGCCACCACCGCCTCGGGGTTGCGCCAGGCCTATACCCCTACCGCCCGCGCGATCCGCGGCACCGCGCTGGCGGTGATGCCGCTCGGCGAGTGGCTGGTCGCGGTGCGGGCGAGTTCGACCACGCTCGACGCGGCGGCGACCGATGCCGCGATGAGCCGCGCGATCACCGCGATGCGCTGGCCGCAGGGCGTGGCGGAGGCGGCGGCCGCGGTGCCGATCGGGTCCTGCGCGGACGCGCTGCACTTCGGCCCGGCCAAGCCCGCCGCGACCGATGCGGGCGACGCGTTGATGCCGCTGCTGCTCGGCGCGGCGCTCAAGAACGACAAGGCCCGCGCGGTGGGCCGCCCCGTCCACTGGTGCCGCGATGCCGCGAGCGGTGCGCGCTACGGAATCTATCGCGGCGACGGCGCGGGGTACGAGATCGCGTTCGGCGACGCGGGTCGCGTGATGGCGGTGACGCCGACGCTCGACACGCAGCTCGGCAAGGGCAACCGCTATTCGGTGTCGTTCACCGACGTGGACGATTCGGTGCGGGCCTTTCCCGCTTTCGACGGATTGCCCAGCCCGGAACAGGCGATCGCGCTGCTGGCGGGCAGGAGCAGCGGCGTCGCGACGCACAAGGACGGCCAGACCGCGATCACGCTGCCTGCCAAATAGCGCGCCGGTGCGCCGCATCGAAGCGCGTTGCGGAGAGACCGGATGTTTTAGCGATTATTTTACCGTGCCGCTGCGGGTCGCCGGTATCGGCATCGTCGTATCAGCGACGGGGCGCGCTGCGGGGGCGGGTTTCGGTCTGCGCACCGTTTGCCGGGGGGCAACGCAGCGTAAGGGCCGGATCCGAATAGCGACGCGTCCATCGCCGAACGCAAATGGATGTCGTACGCATGTTGCTCGATCTGGACGGCTATACCCTGCCCGCCGGCGCCGCGGCCGCTTATAGCTCGCCGTCGCAACCCAACGCCGCGTGGAGCGTGTTGGTTCCCTTCTTCAACGAACGGGAACTGCTCGGCGGCACGATCGCCAGCCTCGCCGCACAGACGCGCCACGCCCGGCTCATCCTGATCGACAACGGATCGTCCGACGGCAGCGCGGACGTCGCGCATGAAGCCTGCCGCCGGCTGGGGCTGGATTACATGCTCCTCACCGAGCGGCGCCCCGGCAAGGTGGCCGCGCTCGCCACGGGGCTGCGTTGGGTCCGCACCGCCTTCGTCGCGACCTGCGACGCGGACACCTGGTATCCCGCCGACTATCTGGCCGAGGCCGAGGCGCTGCTGCGCCAGCCGGGCTGCGCGGTCGCCGGCGCGTTCTTCGCCGCGCGCGATGCGGATGCGGAGACCCGCCTCAAGGCCGGCCGCAAGATCTGCGCGACCGCGCGCATGCTGCGCGGCCAGTGCCATACCGGGGGCGCCGGCCAGGCGTTCCGCACCGATGCGCTGCGCGCCGGCGGCGGCTTCTGCGCGGATCGCTGGAGCTATGTGCTCGAGGATCACGAGATTATCCACCGCGTGCTGAAGCACGGGACGATGGCCTATTCGGAGCGGCTGTGGTGCGCGCCCTCGCCGCGCGAACGCAACCGCGATTCGATCCGCTGGACGCTGGCCGAACGGCTGGTCTATGCGACGACCGCGGCGATCGCGGGTGACTGGTTCTTCTATCGTTTTCTCGCCAAGCGGCTGCGCGCACGCCAGCTCACGAGCGATCGTATCCGCGAACGGCCGTTCCAGGCACCGGCGCAGCCCGGCCCGTTCGCGACGCCGGCGCACGCCGGGTAAGGCCGATACGAAGGATAACCGATTGCCGCGCCTCATCCTCTGTGCGGACGATTTCGCCTTTTCGCACGGCACCAGCCGGACGATCGTGGCGCTGGCGCAGGCCGGCAAGCTGAACGCCACCGGCTGCATGACGGCGCTGGCCGACTGGCCCGGCGATGCGGCGATGCTGCGCGACGTGCCGGATCATGTCGAGATCGGCCTTCACCTCACGCTCACGCTCGAGGCGCCCGCGATCCCCATGCCCGAACTCGCGCCGGACGGGCGGCTGCCGCCGATCGGCGTGCTGGCGGCCGCGGCAAGGCGGCGCGCGCTGCCGTTGGAGGCGGTTCGCCGTGCGGTCGCCGCGCAGTTCGACCGGTTCGCGCAGGCAATGGGACGCCCCCCGGCGTTCGTCGACGCGCACCAGCATGCCCATGTGCTGCCCGGCATCCGCGCCATCGTGCTGGCCGAGACCGCCGCGCGCGCGCCATCGGCCTGGGTGCGGACCTGCACCGACCGGCCGCTGGCGATCGCCGGCCGACCGTTTCGCGGCAAGGCGCTGGCCAGCGCGTACCACGCATCGGGCCTGCGCCGCGCCGCCGCCGCGCACGGCCTGGCGTGCAATGCCGGGTTCGCCGGCCATTACGGATTCGCCGGCGACTGTGCCGCGGTCTTTCCCGCGTTCCTGCGGCATCCGGGCGAGCGGCATCTGGTGATGTGCCATCCCGGCGACGGCGCGCGCGATCACGATGCCATCGCCGCCGCGCGCCCGATCGAGGCCGCGGCATTGCGGGCGCTGCCCATCTCCGACATGGCGGCGGCATGCGGCCTTTCCTACCCGACGTGATAGGCGCTGCGTTGGCGGCATGGCGATGAGCGATGGCGGGCTGCGGGCGGTCTTCCTCGAGAACCGGCCGATGCTGCTGCGGCTGCTGGCCGCGCGGCTCGGCAATCGCGACGATGCCGAGGACGCGCTGCAGGACATGTGGCTGCGCGTCGAGCAGCTCGCCGACCGGCCGATCGACCAGCCCGCCGCCTTTCTTTATCGCGTGGCGGCGAACCTCGCGACCGATCGCCGCATCGCCGGGCAGCGCGGCGTGGCGCGCGACACCGCCTGGGTGGACGTGCAACCGCTCGCCGAGGAACTGCCCGATGCCGAGCGGACGCTGATCGCGCGCGACCGGCTGGCCGCGGTCGAAAGCGCGATGGCGGCGATGCCCGATCGGATGCGCACCGCGCTGCACATGTTCCGCGTGGAGGAACGGCCGCAACGCGAAATCGCCGAGACGATCGGGATCAGCCTCAGCGGCGTAGAGAAGCTGCTGCAGCGCGCCTACCGTCATATAATTGAAGCATCGGAAGATTTCGATGCGGGAACGGCGAAACGGCATCGTCTAGGTTCAGGAAAGGGGGCCTGAAGGTGCAGACCAGCGACGACATCATCGACCAGGCCACCCTGTGGCAGCTTCGCCAGCCGACGCTCGACGCGGCCGGGTGGGAGGCGTTCGTCCTGTGGCTCGAGGCGAGCCCGGCGCATGCGGTCGCGATGGACCGGGTGGCGCTGGCCGACCGCCTGATCGCCGACGCCCGCCCCTCCGCGCCGGCAGCGGGCATCCCGGTTCTTCCCATGCGGTCGCAGGCGCGCCACTCCCGGTTGGCCGCGCTGCCGCGGCGCCGGATCGGCTGGGGCATTGCCGGCACGGCGATCGCCGCGAGCCTGGCGCTGCTGCTGATGCCGCTCGCGCTGCCGCGCGGCGCGCAGCCCTATGTGCTGACCACCGCGCCCGGCGAGCACCGCACCGTGCGGCTGGACGACGGCACCGAGATCGCGATGAACGGTGGCACCCGCCTGCGGCTCGATCATGCCGACCAGCGCGTCGCCGTGCTCGATCGCGGCCAGGCGATGTTCCGCGTGCATCATGACGAGGGCAAGGCGTTCACGCTCGTGTCCGGCGATCTGAGCGTGCGCGACATGGGCACGGTGTTCGACGTGACGCGCACCGGCGATCGGCTCGACGTGCAGGTCGCCGAGGGATCGGTGATGTTCCAGCCGGACGGCGACGCCATCGTCCTGAAGCGCGGCCATGCGCTCACCGCGCGCGAGGATCGGCACAGCGTCGCGCTGGCGACCGTCGCGCCGGAGACGGTGGGCGGCTGGCAGCAGGGACAGATCGCCTTTGTCGACGAGACGGTGTCCGCCGTGTTCGCCGCCGTGGAGCGCCGTTACGGGACGAAGGTGGTGCTGGAGCACGGCTTGCCCGAGCGCCAGTTTACCGGCATGGTCGCGCTGAGTGGTTCGGTGGATCGCGATATTCCGCATCTGGCGACGCTGATCGGGGCAAAGGCGCGGCGTAACGGTGAGCAGTGGGTCCTCGCGCCATAAGGGCTTGTGCGCCGCGATCGTGGCTTTCGCGGCGCTGACCAACGGGGCACCGGCTCTGGCACAAATCGCCCGGATCGCGCTTCCCGCCACCACGCTCGACACCGCCCTGCCGCTTCTCGCCCGTCAGACGGGTGCGGACATCATCAGCACCGAACCCGCGCTCCGCGCCACCCGCACCCGCGCGCTGAGCGGCACGCTCTCGCCCGCCGCCGCGCTCGCGCGCCTGCTGAAGGACACGGGCTACCGCGCCGTGACCGTGGACGCGCGCAGCTTCCGCGTCGTGCGCCTAGCGGTGCCGGCCAGGGCCGCGCCGCCGCCCGCGCCACCACGCCCCTTCTCGCCCATGGCGGCGATGCCGGGCGGCGACGTCGTCGTCACCGCCAGCAAACAGCGCGTGCCGCTGCTGCGCTATCCCGGCAGCCTGGCGATCCTGACCGCCGACCAATGGCCCGCGGTGACCGGCTCGCCCGACCTGACGCAGATCGCGCACGCCACCCCCGTGCTCCAGACGACCGAACTGGGCCCGGGCCGCAACAAGATCTTCATCCGCGGCATCGCCGACAGCAGCTTCAACGGCAGCGCGCAGTCGACTGCGACGATCTATCTGGGCGATGTCCAGCTCGGCTATTCGGGCGCCGATCCCAGCCTGAAGCTCTACGACATGCAGGACGTCGAGGTGATGGAGGGTCCGCAGGGCACGCTCTACGGATCGGGATCGATCGGCGGCATCGTCCGCCTCACGCCCAATCCGGTCGATCTCACGGGGATCCACGGCGCGGTGTCGGCGGGGGTGTCCGCCACGACGCAGGGCGAGCCCGGCTATGACGCCAGCGCGGTGCTGAACCTGCCGATCGTCGACGACCGGTTGGGGCTGCGGGTGGTCGGCTATCACGATAGCGACGGCGGCTTCATCGACGATCCCCACCGTGGGCTTCGCAACATCGACGGCGTGGACACCAGCGGCGGCCGTGCCGCGCTTCGCGCCGAGCCGGGGGATGGCTGGCGCGTCGATCTGGGCGGCGTCTACCAGCGCATTTCCGCCGATGACGCCCAATATGCCGACGGCGCGGACGGCGGCCTCACGCGGCGCAGCACGTTCGCCCAGCCCTTCGCCAACACGGTCGTGCTTGGCAGCGTGGTGGTCACCAAGGATTGGTCGAGCGGGCTGCAACTGCTCTCGGCGACGAGCGTGGCGGGCTATCACGCGGTCGACGCGTTCGACGCCACGCCGCCGCCCATCTTCGGGCGGTTGCAACCGACGATCTACACCACCGACGAAGCCAAGCTGCTGATCGCGACCGAGGCGCGGCTGTCGCGTTCGCTGCCGAGCGGCAACAGCTGGGTGGTCGGCTTCACGCTGCTGCGCGACCGCGATGCCCAGTCGCGTGCGCTGGGCCCGGTCAACAACCCGCCCGACATCATCGGTGTCACCAACGTGACGCGCAGCGCGTCGGTCTTCGCCGAAGCGACCGCCGCGGCGACGCGCAATCTGGCTTTGACGGTGGGCGCGCGTTTCACGCTGGCGCGCACCGATGGCGAGCCCTCGTTTCGCCCGCGCATTCCCGATTTCGTCGAGGGCCGCTCGACCCGCCGGATCGATCCGACCGCGGCGCTGTCATGGAAGCTCGCGCCGGGGCTCGCGCTGTTCGGCCGGGCGCAGTCGGGTTACCGCACGGGCGGCCTCGCCGTCGCGCGCGGCGTGGGCCGGGTGGCCGATTTCCAGTCCGATTCGATCCGTGTCGCCGAGGCGGGCCTGCGCAAGATCCGCACCGGGCCGACCGGGCTTGCGCTGTCGGCCGCCTATTCGATCGCGCGCTGGCAGGACATCCAGGCCGATCTCGTCAACCGTCGCGGCCTGCCCTACACCGCGAACATCGGCAACGCGCGCATCCAGGCGATCGAGGCGACCGCCGACTGGATCCCGTTCGCCGGCCTCAGCGCGACGGCCGCGGTGCTCTACACCTATAACCGCGTGACGGGGCCACTCGCCGACCTGGCGACCCCGGCGCACCGGCGCCTTCCCGAAACGCCCCCGTTCGCGGCAAAGGCGGACCTCGCCTATCGCTGGCGGATCGGCGCCGTGAGCATGCTGAACATCGGCGGATCGGCGGTCTATATCGGGCGCTCGGTGCTGGGCACGGGCGATCTGCTCGACATCAGCCAGGGCCGCTACGCCGTGCTGGGCGCCCGCGCCGGATGGGCGCACAAGCGCGTGGCGCTGACGCTGATCGCCGACAACCTGACCGACAGGCGCGCCAACCGTTTCGCGCTTGGCAACCCCTTTGCGCTGGCGGCGCGCGATCAATCGACGCCACTGCGTCCGTTCAACGCCCGGCTCGGCGGCTCCTTCGCCTGGTGACCGCTCAGGTCCAGGCCAGCGCGACCGTCGCGATGCCGATCGCGGCGAAGGCGACGCCGCCCCAGAGCAGCCAGCTGCGATGCGTCAGCGCGGCGATCGAGGCGAGCGCGATCGCCACCTGAATCGCGGTCATCGCCATGGCGAGCTTGGTGTGCGGGGCGAGCGCATGGACCGACTCGGCGTTCGCCTCCTCGGACTGGACATCCAGCCGCTCGGCGTCGCGGCGCAGGCCCTGTGCACGGGTGCGATACCGCGCGATATCGGCGCGGTCGGCATCGGTCGGGCCGCTGCGCGTCGTCGCCTCGACCAGATGCGCCTTGATGTCCTCGGCCTGGTAATAGGCCCAATCATCCGACGCGCGCGCCTTCAGCAGCACCGCCTCGTTCTTGTAATAAAGCGCCTCGTTCTGCGTGTGGCCGCCGAGAAAGCTGACCACCGCCCCCAGGGTCGCCAGCACGGCCGAGAACAGCGCGATGCGCTGCGCCATGGGCCGCGCCTCTTCGATCTCGCGTTCCAGCACGTCCTCGTGCGCGCCGCGAATCTCGAATTCCTCTTCCGCCATCACGCCCTCGCCGAACCACCCGGAGGCCCGTGCCTACACGCCGTTCACCCCTCGCGCGAGCGCGATCCGCTCACAACAGCTTGTCGAGCGTGATCGGCAGATCCCGGATGCGCTTGCCCGTGGCGTTGTAGACCGCGTTGGCCACCGCCGCCGCCACGCCGGTGATGCCGATCTCGCCGATGCCGTGTGCGCCCATCGGGGTGTGGGGATCGGCGATATCGGTCCACATCACGTCGATCTCGGGCACGTCCATGTGCACCGGCACATGATATTCGGCGAGGCTGGGATTCATGATCCGGCCGCTGCGCTCGTCGAACTGCGTTTCCTCCATCAGCGCCATGCCCAGCCCCATGATGATGCCGCCGCGGAACTGGCTGCGCGCGGTCTTGGCGTTCAGGATCCGCCCGCAATCGAACGATCCGAGCACGCGGCCGACGCGCGTCTCGCCGGTGATGGCGTTCACGCGCACCTCGCAGAAGATCGCGCTGTGCGAGTGCATCGACCAGTGCATCAGTTCGAGCGACGGGCTCGCCTCCTCCGCCACCGTCACGCTGTCGCGGTGCGCGCGCTCGAGGATCGAGACATAGGTTTCGCGGCGGACGGGATCGTCGCGCATGACCAGACCGCCGTCCTCGCTGCCCACCTGATCGACGGACAGGCCGGCGAGCGGGGAATCGTTACCCGCCAGCTTCAGCAGTTCGGCGACCAACGCGTTGTGCGCCGCGATCACCGCCGCGCCGATCGCGGCGGTCTGCTGCGATCCGCCGGCCATGATCGCGCCGGGGATGATCGTGTCGGCATAGCGCACCGCGACCGCGTCGATCGGCAGCCCCAGCCGTTCGGCGGCGACCAACGCGGTGGTGGTCGACGTGCCCATGCCCATCTCGTGCGCCGCCACCTCGACCAGCGCCTTGCCCGCGCGATCGATCGTGAGCCGCGCGGCGGCGCCGGGCATCCGGTAATAGGGATAGGTGCCGGTCGCGCAGCCCATTCCGATCAGCCACTCGCCCTCGCGCCGCGTGCCCGGCGCCGCGCGATCGGCCCAGCCGAACCGCTCCGCCCCCGCGCGCCATGCCTCGACGATGTGGCGCGACGAGAAGGGCAGCCCCGATGTCGGATCGACCTCGGGCTCGTTGCGGATGCGCAGCTCGACGGGATCCATGTCCAGCGCCACCGCCAGTTCGTCGATCGCGGATTCGAGCGCGAAGGTGCCGACCGATTCGCCGGGCGCGCGCATGAAGGTGTTCGCCAGCATGTTGAGCGTGACCGCCTCGACCGACAGCCGGATGTTCTGCGCGGCATAGGCCGCCCGCGTGCCCAGGATGAACGGTTCGGGCATGTTGTTGTGCGGCGACATCGCGACGGTGCCGCAGTGGATCAGCGCGTCGAAACGGCCGTCCGCCTGCGCGCCGATCGCGACGCGCTGTTCGGTCAGCGTGCGGCCGCCCACCACGCGGTAGACGCCTTCGCGCGACAAGGCGATCCGCACCGGGCGCCCGGCGAGACGCGCCGCCCCCGCGGCGAGGATCTGGTGATCCCACAGGCCCTTGGCGCCGAAACCGCCGCCGACATAGGGCGACGTGATACGCACGTGATCGGCCGGCACGCCGAAGACGTCGGCGATGGTCGCCGCGGTCGCGGTCACCATCTGGCTGGCGTCGTGGATCGTCAGCCGGTCGCCCTCCCACATCAGCGTCGCGGCATGCGGCTCGATCGCATTGTGGTTGTGGCGCGGCGTGCGATAGATCTGGTCGACGTGGACGAGCGCCGCCACCAGCGCGGCATCGGCATCGCCGATCTCGTTCAGCAGCGCCTGGCCCATGAACAGGCCGGGCTTCGCGCCCTCCGCCTTGGCGTCCGCGAACGACGAGGTCGCCGGCTCGGCGTCATAGGTCGCGACGATCAGCGCGGCGGCATGGTCCGCCTGTTCCTGCGTCTCGGCGAGGACAAGTGCGATCGGCTGTCCGTTCCAGTGGATGCGATCGTCCTGCATGATCGGCAGGTCGCTGGGGCCGACCGCGGTGGGCGACGAGCCGAACACGGCGGGTGCCTTCATCCGCGGCGCATTGCGGTGAGTCATCACCAGCGCGACGCCCGGCGCCTGTTCGGCGGCGGCGGTGTCGAGCGTGGCGATCCGCCCGCGCGCGATCCGGCCATAGACCAGCGCGGCATAGGCCATGGTGTCGAACCGGAACTCGGCCGCAAACCGCGCCGCGCCCTGCACCTTGTCCGGCCCGTCGCGGCGCGAGACCTGCGTGCCGATCAGCCCGTGCTTGTGCGCGATCAGCGGATCGGGCACGCCGCCCGGGATCCAGCTGTCGGGCGCGAGCGGCACCAGCTTTTCCATCGCGCCCTTGGCGACGCCCTGCGCCGCATTCTTGACCGTTTCGACGATGTTCATGCGCCCGCCTCCATCACGTCGCCCAGCGTCGCGACGATCGTCCGCTTCGCCAGCTCGATCTTGAACCCGTTGTCGCGAAGCGCGGCGGCATCCGCCAGCTCCGCCTCGGCCGCCGCGCGAAAGCTCGCCTCGGTCGCGGGCCGGCCGCGCAGCGCGGCCTCCGCCTTGGCCGCACGCCAGGGCCGATGCGCCACGCCGCCCAGCGCCAGCCGCACGTCGCGGATCGTGCCGCCGTCGACATCGAGCGCCGCCGCCACCGACACCAGCGCGAAGGCATAGCTCGCGCGGTCGCGCACCTTGCGATAGGCCGAACGCGCGGCAAACGGCAGCGCCGGCAGCTCGACCGCCGCGATCAGCTCGTTCGGGCGCAGCACCGTGTCGATCTCGGGCGTGTCGCCCGGCAGCCGGTGGAGATCGGCGAGCGGAATGCTGCGCGCGCCCATCGGGCCGTCGAGATGGACGATCGCGTCCAGCGCCAGCATCGCCACGCACATGTCCGATGGATGAGTCGCCACGCAGGCGGGCGACGCGCCGAGGATCGCGTGGATACGGTTGAAGCCGCCGATCGCGTCGCAGCCGGTGCCGGGCGCGCGCTTGTTGCAGCGCGCGGCGTCGTCGTAGAAATAGGTGCAGCGCGTACGCTGGAGGATGTTGCCGCCGACGGTCGCCATGTTGCGGATCTGGCCGCTCGCCCCCGCCAGGATGGCGCGCGACAAGGCCGGATAGCGCGTGCGGATCGTGCGATCGGCGGCCAGCGCGGTGTTCTTCACCGCCGCGCCGATCCACACGCCGCCATCGTCGCGCGGCTCGATGCCGCTCGGCAGGCCGGTCACGTCGATCAGCGCCGCAGGCGCCTCGATCCCCTCGCGCATCAGGTCGATCAGGTTGGTGCCGCCGCCCAGATAGCGCGAATCGGCGTGCGCCCCGGTGAGCGCGATCGCGCCGGCCGCGTCCTCGGCGCGGGCATAGGTGAAGGGCGTCATGCGTGCGCCTCCGCAAAGGTTTCGGCGATCGCTTCGACGATGCCGTTATACGCGCCGCAGCGGCACAGATTGCCGCTCATCCGTTCGCGCAGTTCGTCATGCGTCAGCATCATCGTCTCGGCGGACAGGTCGGCGGTCACCACGCTCGGCACGCCGCGCGCGACCTCGCCCGCCATGGCGATCGCCGAGCAGAGCTGGCCGGGCGTGCAATAGCCGCACTGGAACCCGTCATACTCGACGAAGGCGCGCTGGAGCGGATGCAGCCCCCCGGCGTCCGCCAATCCCTCGACCGTGGTGATCGCCCGCCCCTCATATTGCACCGCGAGTGCGAGGCAGGAATTGATCCGCTCGCCGTCCACCAGCACGGTGCAGGCGCCGCACGCGCCCTGGTTGCAGCCCTTCTTCGTGCCCGGCAGCCCCAGATGCTCGCGCAGGAGATCGAGCAGCGACGTGCGCACATCGGCCTCCACCTCGATCGGGCGGTCGTTGATCGTGAATCGCATGACGGTCTCCTGCTCGCAACCTTCTGCAAAGATTGTCGATCGCTGCCGCCGGAATCGGCGCTTCCGCCGCTGCCGTCAATGGAGCTTCAGCGCAATCCCGCCCGTTTCAGGCGCGGCGCGACGATCGGGGTCGTCAGCATCGTGCTGGCCACCGCCATCAGCAGCAAGGCGGTGAAGGTCGCGCTGCTGACGATATGCTTGTCGAGCAGGATGCCGACGAAGATAATCATGATGAGCGCCTTGGTCTGGAGCAGCCAGCCGATCGTCGTGGCCTCGCCCCGGCCCCAGCGCAGCAGGCGCCCGGCGAGATGGACGCCGGCGAGCTTGCCGCCGACCGAGGCGACCAGCAGCAGCGCGGCCGCGCCGAACACCGCCGCGCCGCCGACGCTCCAGCTGGTGCGCAGCCCCGTGCTGAGGAAGAACACCGGCATGACCGCGAGCAGCAGCATGTCGCGAAACCGGTCGAGCGCGGTGCGATCGAACCAGCCGGTGTCGAGCACCGCACCGGCGAGGAACGCGCCGACCATGAAGTGCAGCCCCGTCCAGTCCGCCGCGAAGCCGCAGGCGGCGAGCCAGATCAGCGACACCGGCCAACGATCCGCCGCCGACAGCCGCGCCATCAGCCAGCGCATGCCGGTGGCGGCGACCGCGAAGACGAGAACGAAGCCGATCTGCAACCCCACGCGGTGCCAATCGAGCAGGATCAGCGCGAGCACGCCCCAGATCGCCACGTCGTCGATGCTGGCATAGCCCAGGATGCGCTGTCCGAAGGGCTGGTGCAGGATACCCAGCCGCTCCATCAGCAGCACGAGGATGGGCAGCGCCGTCACCGCGCACGCCATGCCGATCCCCAGCACCACCTGCCACGGCGCCCCCGCCGGACCCATCCAGCCGCCACTCGTGCGCAGCAGGACGAGCGCCGCGAGGCTGCCGAACGCGAGCGGCACGAGCAGCGCGCAGGCCGCGGTGATCCCGGTATCGCGGCGACGCGCCCAGGCGCCGCCCAGATCGAGCTCGATCCCCGCCACCCACACGAACAGCATCACGCCCCACCAGGCGAGGCCGTTGAGCGCGGTGACCACGTCGGGCTTGAAGATCGTCGCGTAATAGGCGGGAAACACCGTGCCGAGCACGCCGGGGCCGAGCAGGACGCCGACGACGATCTGCACCACGACGAGCGGCGCGTGATGATCGGCGTGCAACAGGCGCCAGACGAGATAGGGCACGCTGAAGATCACCAGCATCGCGACGAGGAACGTCTCCGACAGGTTCATCGCATGCACGCCCGTCTCCCCCGTCCGATCTTCAGCGGCGCACACAGACGGCGCGCCGCGCCGCTGTCAAGCATCCGCCGGCGGAAAGACGAGCCGCGCGTGCGTGCCGCCATGGGGCCCGCTGCCGATCTCCAGACGGCCGCGATGCACCGCCATCACGCGCCCGACGATGGCGAGGCCCAGCCCCGCGCTGTCCGTCCGGCTGTGATCGGCGCGCCAGAAGCGGCGGGTCGGCTCGCCGCCAGCGACGATCCCCGGGCCGTCGTCCTCAACCGCGATCCGCGCATCGCACCCCCCCTGCACGACGACGCGGATCGCGGTGCCCGCGGGCGTATGGCGCACCGCATTGGCGATCAGGTTCGACAGCGCGAGGCGGACGAGCACGACATTGGCGACGATCGCCACCTCCCTGTCGCCGCCGGCCAGCGCGATCCGGTGATCCGCGGCGAACACCGATGGTGCCATTTCGGCGACGGTCTCGGCCGCCAGCGCGGCAAGGTCGATCCGTTCGGTGGCGAGCGTCGCCGCATCCTCCAGCGCGGCGAGATCGCGCAGTTGCGAGACGACGTGCGACAGCCGTTCGACCTGTCGCTCCAGCGGCGCGCGCGCGGCGGGATCGCCGACGCCTTCGAGGCTGACCATCAGCGTGGACAGCGGCGTGCGCAGCTCGTGCACCACGTTCGCGACGAATTCGGCCTGCTGGTTGAACCCCTGTTCGAGCCGGGCGACCAGCCGGTTGGTCGCGGCGACCAGCGGCATGATCTCGGCGGGCAGCCCCTCGTCCTCCAGTCGGATGGCGAGCGTCATCGGCCCGATCTCGGCGGCGCGCGCCGAGGTCCGCCGGACCGCGAGCACGATCCGCCGGATCAGCAGCGCGTTCACCAGCGGCAGCAGCAACAGCACGGGAAGCAGGATCAGCAGATAGCGCGCGAGAAAGGCGCGCATCACGTCGTCCAGGATCACGCCCGGCCGCGTTTCGTCCTGCGACACCAGGATGCGCAGCGGCAGCCCGGCGGCGATGACGGGCACGCTGGCCAGGCGGAACGGCGCGATCCGCACGAAATCGGGCGCGGTGGTGCGCGGCACGCGCGTCCATGGCACCGCGCCGGCATGCGAACTCGCCGCGCGCACGGCGCCGCCGGGATCGGTCACGACGAAGGCGCGGCCGTCATAGGTGTCGCCGTACCGCAGCACCGTCGCACGGTCGGCGATCACGCGGCCATGCTCCACGCGCAGCCCGGCGGCAATCGCCTGCGCCTGACCGAGCAGCGCCACGTTCTCGGAGGCCGCCGCCGTCCCGTGCAGCACCGACACCAGCAGCAGCGGCAGCAGGATCGCGACCACCAGGATCGCCGCCACCTCCGCCAGCATGATGCGCAGCGTCAAGGTGCGCGGCCGATGCAGCCTCATGGGGCCGCGACGCGCATCATATAGCCGACGCCGCGGATCGTCTCGATCTTCACGCCCGCGCCGGCTTGTTCGATCTTGCGCCGCAGCCGGTGGATATAGACCTCCACCGCGTTCGATCCGAGCGAGTCCGTCAGGCCGAAGAGCTGGTCCTCCACCAGACGCTTGCCGACGACATGCCCCGCGCGGCGCACCAGCAGCTCGGCCAGTTCGGTTTCGCGCGCGGAGAGCGGCACCAGCGCATCGCCGACGCGCAGCTCGCGCGAGGCGGCGTCGTAGCGCAGATCGCCGAGCGCCAGCGTCGCGCCCTGAAACGGCACCCGCCGCCGCAGCACCGCGCGCAGCCGCGCAAGCAGCTCGTCCACCGCGAACGGCTTGACCAGATAATCGTCGGCGCCCGCATCCAGCCCCGAGATCCGGTCGCCCACCCCGCTGCGCGCGGTCGTCACGATCACCGGCACCGGGTTCGCACCCTGACGTAGCGCGCGCAGCACCGCGAACCCGTCTTCGCCCGGCAGGCCAAGATCGAGCAGGACGGCGGCATAATGCACCGCGTTCAGCATCAGCAGCGCATCTTCGGCGGTGCGGGCATGATCGCTCGAATGGCCGTGTCGGCCGAGCGCGGCGCCAAGGGCTGCGGCAAGCTCGGGATCGTCCTCCACCAGCAAGAGCCGCACCGCATCGTCCCCGGCTGTAAGTTGCCTGTAATTCTTCCCGGCTAATGCCCCGCCCTAATCTATGCTGCAAGTGCGCAAAGGGCCGGATCCGGGCATGTCAGAATTCCACCACCCACGGCCCCTGCCGGCCGCGGCACCCCTGGACCGCTCGCGCCAGTTGCGCTGGATCGGCATCGCGGCGGTCGCGCTGCTGGCGCTGTGGGCGATCGTCGCGGGCATCCGCCACCTGACCACGCCCGTCGAACAGACGCCGGTGGCACCGCCGCCGGGCACGTTCCGCGCGACGCCCGCCCAGCTCGCGCAGATGAAGATCGAGGCGGTGCGCGACGGATCGGCGGCCGGCACCATCCAGGCGACGGGCACGATCTCGGTGGACGAGGATCACAGCACGCCCGTGGTGCTGCCCTTCTCGGGCCAGATCGCCGACGTGATGGTGCAGGCGGGGCAGACGGTCCATCGCGGCCAGCCGCTGCTGCGCGTCGCGTCCAACGATTTCGTCGACGCGCGCGCCGCGCTCGTCACCGCGACCGCGCAGGCGGCCACCGCGCAGGCGCAGCTTCGCACCGCGCAGGACAATGCCCGGCGTCAGGAGGCGATCTACCAGACCGCAGGCGGTGCGCTTAAGGACTACCGCCAGGCGCAAAGCGACCTGCTCGCCGCGCAGGCGAGCGCCGCCAGCGCCAACGGCGCGGTGGCCGCCGCGCGCGGGCGGCTCGGCACGCTGAGCGGCGCGGCGCGGCAGACCGGATCGGGCGCGCAGGCGGTCTATGCCGCGCCGGTTTCGGGCGTGATCGTCTCGCGCGACGTGGCGCCGGGCCAATATGTCGGCGCGGGCGGCGACAAGCCGCTGATGACAATCGCGAGTCTCGCCGACGTGTGGCTGGTGGCGCAGCTCGCCGAAAGCGACGCCGCGAGCGTCAAGGTGGGCGATGCGGTGAGCGTCACCACCCCGGCCTATCCCGGCCGCACGTTCCGCGCCGTCGTCAACAACGTCGCCGCCGCGCTCGATCCCGCGACCCACCGGCTGCCGGTGCGCGCGACGGTCGCCAATCCCGACGGCGCCTTGAAGCCGCAGATGTTCGCCAGCTTCGCGATCCAGCGTGCCGGCCACGCGCTGAACGGCGTGCAGGTGCCGTCGCAGGCGGTGATCCACGAAGGGGACGGCACGCGGGTGTGGATCGTCGCCGGCCCCGGCGGCCTGCTCCGCGCGCAGACGGTGACGGTCGGCGACAGCGCGGGCGGGTTCGACACGATCACCGCCGGCCTCAAACCCGGCGACCGGGTGGTGACGGCGGGCGCGCTGTTCGTGAACGAGGCGGGCATCGGCGGATGAACCGGCTCGTCGAATTCGCGCTGCGCCAGCGCATGCTCATGCTCGTGCTGCTGGTCGGCATGATTATGGCCGGCGCGGTCGCCTTCGCCAATCTCAACATCGAGGCCTATCCCGATCCGGTGCCGCCGATGGTCGAGGTGCTGACCCAGTCCAACGGCATTTCGGCCGAGGAGATGGAACGTGGCGTCACCATCCCGATCGAGCAGGCAGTGGCGGGCATCCCCAACATCACCGCGGTGCGAACGATCTCGCTCTTCGGCCTCAGCGACGTGAAGATCCAGTTCACCTATGACGTGGGCTTCCGCGAGGCGGAACAGCGCGTGCTCGGCCGGCTGTCGCAGCTCGGCAACCTGCCGGGCGGTGCGCAGCCGCAGATCTCGCCCACCAGCCCGATCGGCGAGATCTTCCGCTACCAGATCGTCGCGCCCGCCGGCTATTCGGTCATGGACCTGAAGACGCTGCAGGACTGGGTGCTGCAACGCCGCTTCAAGGGCATTCCGGGCGTCGCGGACGTCACCGGCTGGGGCGGCAAGCTGCGCACCTATGAGGTGGTGGTCGACAACGACCGGCTCGTCGCGCACGGGGTGACGATCGCGCAGGTGCTGGGCGCGATCGGCAAGAGCGACGGCAATGTCGGCGCGCAGACGGTGAATTTCGGCACACAGGCGGCGATCGTGCGCGGCGTGGGCCTCATCAATTCGGCCGACGCGATCCGCGGCGTGATGGTCGCGAACAACGCGGGCGTGCCGGTGCTGCTGTCCGACGTGGCGACGCTGCGCATCGGCAACGCGCCGCGCCTCGGCATCGCGGGCGTCGGGCCCGACGACGACATCGTAATGGGCATCGTGCTGATGCAGCGCGGCGCGCAGTCGATGCCGACGATCGCGCGGGTGAAGGCCGAGGTCGACACGATCAACGCCGGCGGCGTGCTGCCGCCGGGCGTGCAGCTCAAGCCGATCTACGACCGTTCGACGCTGATCGACCTGACGACGCACACCGTGCTGCACAACCTGATCGAGGGCGTCGTCCTGATCTTCGTGCTGCAATGGCTGTTCCTCGGCAATCTGCGCTCGGCGATCATCGTCGCGCTGACCATCCCGTTCGCACTCGCCTTTGCGGTGCTGATCCTGACCATCCAGGGCGAATCCGCAAACCTGCTCTCGGTCGGTGCGCTCGATTTCGGGCTGGTGGTGGATGCCAGCGTCATCATGGTGGAGAATATCTTCCGCCACATGGTCGAACGCTCGCGGACGATCGAGGCCGGCCATGGCCATGCCACGCGCGCATCCCGATTCTCCGCGATCCTGCACGGCAGCCACGAGGTAAGCCGCGGCATCTTCTTCGCCGCGGCGATCATCATCGCCAGCTTCCTGCCGCTCTTCACGCTGTCGGGCGTGGAGGGGCATATCTTCGGGCCGATGGCCAAGACCTATGCCTATGCGATCGCCGGTGGGCTGATCGCCACCTTCACCGTCTCGCCGGTGCTCGCCGCGATGCTGCTGCCCGATCGGCTGGACGAGGTGGAGACGTGGATCGTGCGCAAGCTGCGCCGCGCCTATGAACCCGCCGCCGCCTTCGCGCTCGCCAACCGCGTGCTGACGCTCGGCATGGCGGCGCTGCTCGTGCTCGTGTCGTTCGTCGCGGTGCGCCAGCTCGGCGTCGAGTTCCTGCCGCATCTGGAGGAGGGCAACCTCTATATCCGCGCGACGCTGCCTGCCTCGATCTCGCTGGAGGGCGGCCAGCCCGCGGTCAACGGCATCCGCAAGATCATCGCCGAATATCCCGAGGTGGAGCGCGTGATCTCCACCCATGGCCGCCCCGATGACGGCACCGACGCCACCGGCTTCTTCAACGCCGAATATTACACGCCGCTCAAACCGGCCGACCAATGGCCCGCGGGCGTGACCAAGGACAGCCTGACCGCCGAGATCCAGGGTCGGCTGAAGGCGCGTTATCCCGGCGTCGATTTCGAATTCTCGCAATATATCGAGGACAATGTCGAGGAGGCGTCGTCGGGCGTGAAGGGCGCCAATTCGGTGAAGGTCTTCGGCCCCGATCTCGCCACGCTCCAGCAGATCGCGAGCAAGATCCAGGACGAGATGGGCAAGGTGCGCGGCATCGCCGATCTCGGCATCGCCAATTCGCTCGGCCAGCCGACCGTGCGGATCGACGTGAACCGCGCCGCCGCCGCGCGCTACGGCCTGACGCCCGACGACATCAACACCACCGTCTCGGCGGCAATCGGCGGTCAGAGCCCGGGCGACCTGTACGAGGCGGGCACCGATCGCCACTTCCCGATCGTCGTGCGGCTGCGGCCGGGCGAACGCGGCAGCCTGGACGCGATCCGCCGGATCACGGTCGGCGCGCCCGCGCCGAACGGCGGCAGCGGCATGATCCAGGTGCCGCTCTCCGAAGTCGCGACCGTCCGCCTCACCTCGGGCGCATCGTTCATCTACCGCGAGCATCAGGAGCGTTACGTGCCGATCAAGTTCGGCGTGCGCGACCGCGATCTGGGTGGCGCGGTGAACGAGGCGCAGGCGCGGATCGCGAAGAACGTGCCCCTGCCCGCCGGCTATCATCTGGAATGGGCGGGCGAGCTCGGCAATCTGACGAGCGCGGTGAATCGGCTGGAGGTGGTGGTGCCGATCAGCCTCGGGCTGATCCTGATCCTGCTCTACGCCAATTTCTCGTCGCTCACCGATTCGCTGCTGGCGTTCAGCGTGATCCCGATGGCGGTCGTGGGCGGCGTGCTGGCACTGGCGCTGACCGGCACCGCGTTCAGCATCTCGGCGGCGATCGGCTTCGTCGCGCTGTTCGGCATCGCGGTGATGGACGGGATCCTGATGGTGACGGCCTTCAACCAGGCGATCGACGAGGGGCTGCCGCGTCCCGATGCGCTCGCGACCGTCGTGCAGACGTCGCTGCGGCCCGTCGTGATGACGTGCCTGGCCGCCGCGATCGGCCTCTTGCCCGCCGCGCTGTCGGGCGGGATCGGCAGCCAGGTGCAAAAGCCGCTCGCGCTCGTCGTGGTCGGCGGCATGACGCTGGCGCCGCTGCTGATCCTGCTGGTGCTGCCGACGCTGATCGATCGCTTCTCGCGGCACGTCGATCCCGAGGATCGCGGCGCCCATGGCCGCGATGTCGGGCATCATCCGCACGGCCCCGCCGCCGGGGAGCAGCCCGCATGAAGCGCCTGTCTTTCCTGTCGCTGGTGGCGCTGACGGGCTGCACGCTCGGCCCCCGCCACGTCACGACGACGCTGTCGCAATCGCCCGCGGTCGCGCCGCAGACGATCGCGTCCGCCGCAGGCCCGGCGCAGACAATCGTGCCCGGCGCGCCCGTGCCGCCGGCCTGGTGGACCGAATTCCGCAGCGCATCGCTCGACGCGCTGGTGACGCAGGCGCTGTCGGCCAACACCGATATCGCGAGCGCCGAGGCGACGCTGCGGCAGGTGCGCGCGCAGACCCGCATCGCACAGGCGGCGGGGTTGCCGCAGGCGGACGCATCCTACCAATATGACCGCGCGCATGTTTCCAACGCGCTGTCGTCGCCGCTCGCCGATACCAACGACACGCTCTATTCGCTGCACACCGCGCAGCTGTCGGTCACCTACCCGCTCGACCTGTTCGGCGCGCAGCGTGCGCGGGTCCGTTCGGCGCGCGCCGCGGCCGAAGTCGCGCAGGACCGGCTGTTGGCGGCGCGCACCACGGTGGTCGCCAATCTGGTGCTGGCGGTGATCCAGCACGCCGCGCTGGTCGACGAAGTGGCGGCGACGCAGTCGAGCATCGACAGCAACCGCCGGATCGTCGGGCTGCTCCAGCGGCGCCAGCAACTGGGCGATATCGGGCTGGTGGATGTCGGCGCGCAACAGACCGTGCTCGCCAATGCCGAGGCCGCGCTGCCGCCGCTGCAGCGCCAGCTCGCGCATCAGGCGGGGCTGATCGCGACGCTGACGGGCCATGCGCCGGGCAGCGTCGCGCCCGACCTGCCGACGCTCGCCGCGCTGCGCCTGCCCGACCAACTGCCCGTCGCGCTTCCCGCGCAGATCGTGGCGGGCCGCCCCGACGTGCGCGCGGCAGAGGCAGTGATGCGCGGTGCCGGCGCGGACGTGAACGCCGCGATCGCCGCCCGGCTGCCGAGCATCACGCTCAGCGGCAATGCGGGCGGATCGTCCACGCGCTTCACCGACATGTTCGCCAGCGGCAATCCCTTTTACACGCTGATCGGCGGCATCACCCAGCCGCTTTTTCGTGCCGGTGCGCTGAAGGGCGCGCAGCGCGTGGCGGAGGCCGCGCTCGAAGGCGCCAAGGCCGCCTATCGCGGCGCCGCGCTGCAAGCGTTTCTCGACGTGGACGACGCGCTGTCGGGGTTGCGCAGCGATGCCGTGGCGCTCGACGCTGCGGCGCGCGCCGAGCAGGCGGCGTCGCAGACGCTTATGTTCACGCGGCGCCAGCTCGAATTGGGCGGCGTCGGCACGCTGCAGTTGCTCAACGCGAGCGCGGCCAGCGCGCAGGCGTCGTCGGCGCTGGTGCAGGCGCGCGCCGCCCGCCTGACGGATACGGTCGCGCTGTATCAGGCCACCGGCGGCGGCGTCACGATCCCGCCATCGCCGGGCGAGACGCCCCGCCCTTGAACACGTCGTTGAAAAGACCGGACTTGATCCGGCGCCGGGGCGCCATATCTCCGCCATCGCAACTGGAAGGAACATGACCATGCCACGTATTGCCACGCTGCTCGCCGCCACCGCGCTTCTCGCCTCGGGGACGCCCGTGCTGGCCAAGGGCTGCCTGAAGGGCGCCGCGGTCGGCGGCGTCGCCGGCCATTATGTCGGCCATGGCCATGCCGTGATGGGCGCCGCCGCGGGCTGCTGGTACGGCCATCACCGCGCCGCCAAGGCCGCGCGCGAGCAGCGCGCACAGTCCCACGCCCAGGGCCGCTGATCCGGTGGGCGATCGCATCGACGTCAATCGGGCGACCGCCGCCGAACTCGACGCCGTGCCGGGGCTGGCTGGGCACGGTTTCGAGATCGCGCGCTACCGCGAGGAGCGTGGGCGGTTCACCGATCTGCGCCAGCTCGACGAGGTGCCCGGCCTGTCGGGCAAGGTGGACGACGTTACCCGCGCCCGGTTGGATGCGGGTGCCCCCTGACCGTTACTCCCCGCCCTGGACCGTCAAGTCCTCGGCGGGGGTGTCGCCGGTGCCTTCGTCATCGTCTTTCGTTACCGGCGGCTGCATCGCCTCGGCCTGCGGGATATCGGTGAAGGCGTCGGCGATTTCCTGATGCTCGGGCATGGCTCGGTCCTTTTTTCGTGTCCGAGCCCAACGCCCGTCAGCGCGCGGCGATCCGCCCGCCGACGTGAAGGCCGGTCACGCTTTCGACCAGCGTCTCCATCTGCGCCTCGTTGAAACCCGCCGAGAGGAACCGGTCGATCTCGGTGAGCGGCACGGCGAAGCCGCGACGCCATGCGAGCACCGCCATGCGGCGCAGCGCCTCTAGCCGGGGATCCGCGAGAGCGGAGCGCGTGCCGAGACCGAACAGGCTGCCCATCGCACGCGACACGCGGCTGGGCTTGCCCAGACTGCGCAGCGGATCACGGCGGGCGAGCGCGATGACGCTCCATTCAAGCGGCGAGAAACCGGCCTGAACCGGGATCGCCGCCGCGGAACGGCTGCCCGAGGGACTCGCGAACAGATTGTCGAGATCGAGATAGGCCATGAGCGAGTCCTCCTTCCGTCGGTCGGCAGGAAAGCCGGCTGGCGCGGTGATGGAAAGAGCGGGTCGCCATCGCGTCCGCCGCTTCCTTACCGATCGGTATATTAACCGCTCGTGATTCCGTCAACGGCTTTTTGTACCGCGCGGAATATTTATCGCGTCGGCCACATCGCCATGGCCGTGTCGACAAGCGTGTCGAGCTGCGAACAGCTCGCCCCCGCCCCCGCCTGGATCGTCAGGCCGGCAAGCAGCGCGAAGAGATATTGCGCCAGCGCATCGGGCGTCATGCCCTCGGGCAGTTCCCCGGCCGCTTCCGCCTCGGCGAACCGGCGCAGCAACGCCGCCTGCGACGAGGCGCGCCGGGCGATCACCTCGGCCTTGATCGATTCGGCCTCCGCGCCGCACGACACCGTGGCGATCACGCCCAGGCAGCCCTTGGGATTGCCCGCGCAAGTCTGGAGTTCGAGCGCGCCGCGCAACAGCCGCTCGGCGACGCCGCGCGCGGTGGGCGCTTCCAGCGCGGTGGAGATATAGGCCAGCTTCTCGCGCTCGTAGAGGTCCATCGCCTTGTGGAACAAGGCTTCCTTGTTGCCGAACGCCGCATAGAGGCTGGGTTTCGTGATCCCCATCGCCGCGGTCAACTCGGCCATCGACGCGCTTTCATAGCCATGCTGCCAGAACACGCGCAGCGCCGCGGCCAGCGCATCATTCAGATCGAACGCGCGTGGGCGGCCCTTGAGGGCGGCCGAAGGACAAAGGCTTACCATACCGAACGGTACATAGGGTCGCACGGCGGCGGCGTCCAGTGGCGTGGCGTATGGATTGCGGGGACGGTCGCCAGCGCCTACATCCGGTGTCATGAACACCTTTCTCGTGATCCTGCTCGTGGCCGCGATGATCGCGACCGTCGTCGCGCTGGTGCGCGGCATCGTGTCGTTCCTTCAGGAATCGACCGCGCAAGTGAAGGGTGGCGAAGGGCCAAGTCAGGCGGCGCTGAAATCCAACCGGATGATGCAGCAGCGCATCTTCTTTCAGGCGCTGGCGATCCTGATCGTCGTCGTCATCCTGTTCGCCGCCGGGCGCACCTGAGCTTGGTCAAGCTCAATCGGATCTACACGCGCACGGGCGATACCGGCACCACCGGGCTGGTTGATGGATCGCGCCGCTCCAAGGCGGATGCGCTGTTCACGGCGATCGGCGATGTGGACGAGGCGAACAGCGCGATCGGCGTCGCGATCCTCGCGGTGGAGGATGCCGATCTGCGCGCGGGGCTGACGCGGATCCAGAACGACCTGTTCGATTTGGGTGCCGATCTGGCGACGCCGGGCGAGGATTTCACCGCCGACGCCAGCGCGCTGCGTATCGTTGCCGCACAGCCCGAGCGGCTGGAGGCGGAGATCGACGCGATCAACGCGCATCTGGCGCCGCTGCGCAGCTTCGTCCTGCCGGGCGGCAGCGCCGCCGCCGCGCATTTGCACGTCGCACGCGCGATCGTGCGCCGTGCCGAACGCGCCGCGGTCGCGTTGTCGGGCTCGGTGAACCCGCTGGCGATAACCTATTTGAATCGATTGTCCGATTTGCTGTTCGTCGCGGCCCGCGCGGTGAACCAAAACGGGGCTGGCGACGTTCTGTGGGTTCCGGGAGCGCAACGCGCGCCTGACAAGGCTTAGCCGTTCCGCGCGTTCGGCCTCGCGACGAGGGGTGAACATGCTCAAACCGGCCGAACTGTCCCGCTCCACGCTGGAAGCGCGCTACGCCGCGGTGCGCGCCCTGTCGCTTGCGCTCGCTGCGCCCTTGTCGGATGCGGACGCCACGGTTCAGTCGATGACCGACGCATCGCCGACCAAATGGCATCTCGCCCACACCACCTGGTTCTTCGAGACGTTCGTGCTGCGCGATCACGTGCCCGGCTACACGCTGCACGACGCGCGCTTCCCGTTCCTGTTCAACAGCTATTACGAGGCCGAGGGGCGCCGCCATGCGCGCGACCGGCGCGGCATGATCACGCGCCCGACGCTGGACGAGGTGCGCGCCTATCGCGCCGCGGTCGACGGCGCGCTGATCGCCGCGCTGCCGACGCTCCCCGAGGCGGCGCGCGCGCTGGTGGAACTGGGTTGCCATCACGAGGAGCAGCATCAGGAACTGCTCGTCACCGACGTCCTCCATCTGTTTTCCGAAAACCCGCTCGAGCCGGCGGTGTGGGCCGCGGCGCGCAAGGTGCCGGTCGCCATGCCCGGGCCGATCCGCTGGATCGCGCGCGACGCCGGGATCGTGCGCATCGGCCATGACGGCGACGGCTTCGCCTTCGACAGCGAAGGCCCCGCGCACGACGCGCTGCTCGCACCACACGCCATCGCCGACCGCACCGTGACCAATGGCGAATGGGCTGCGTTCATCGCCGATGGCGGCTATGCCGAACCGCGCCACTGGCTGGCGGACGGCTGGGCATGGGTGAAGACGCAGGATGTCGCGGCGCCGATGTATTGGGAGCGGCAGGATGGCGGCTGGACGCGCTTCGGCCTCGACGGCCGCCGCCCGATCGATCCCGCCGCGCCGGTCACGCATGTCAGCCTGTTCGAGGCGGATGCCTATGCTAGCTGGGCGGGCGCGCGCCTGCCGACCGAGTTCGAGTGGGAGGCCGCCGCCTGTGCCTTCGATCCCGCCGGCGGCAACCAGATGGACGATGCCGGCCCGGTGGAGCCCCGTCCCGCGCAGCAGGCGCCGGGCTTTTTCGGCGACGTGTGGGAATGGACCGGCAGCGCCTATCGCCCCTTTCCGGGTTTCCGCGCGGTCGCGGGTGCGGTCGGCGAATATAATGGCAAGTTCATGAGCGGCCAGTTCGTCCTGCGCGGCGGCTCCTGCGCCACGCCGCGCGGCCATGCGCGCGCGAGCTACCGCAATTTCTTCTATCCCCATCAGCGCTGGCAGTTCACCGGCGTTCGGCTCGCCAAGGATCTTTGATGCTCAAGCAGGAAATCGAAGACGGCACGGTGAGCTTCGCCGATCCCGCGTTCCGCGCCGATGTGCTGGCCGGCTTCGAACGCCGCCCGCGTGCGATCCCGGCGCGCTGGTTCTACGACCGGCGCGGTTCCGAACTGTTCGAGGCGATCACCGGGCTTCCCGAATATTATCCCACGCGAACCGAAACCGCGATCCTGTCGGCGATCGGCGCCGACCTGGCCGCGCGCGTGGGCGAGGGTCGCGCGGTGGTCGAGTTCGGATCGGGTTCCTCGACCAAGACGCCGCTGCTGCTCGAGGCGATCGCGCCCTCCGCCTATGTGCCGATCGACATCTCGGGCGATTTCCTGCGCGAATCGTCGCGGGTGCTGTCGGCGCGCTTTCCGGATCTGCTGGTGCTGCCGTTCGAGGCCGATTTCATGCGGCCGATGACGCTGCCGCGCACGATCGCGGACGCGCCCAAGCTCGGCTTCTTCCCCGGTTCGACGATCGGCAACATGACGCCGCTCGCCGCCGTCGACCTGCTGCGCGCGATGCGGGCGTCGCTGGGCGAAGGTGCGATGCTGGTCATCGGGATGGATCGGATCAAGGCGCCCGACATTCTGGTGCCCGCCTATGACGATGCGGCGGGCGTGACCGCGGCGTTCAACCTCAACCTGCTCGAGCGAATCGATCGCGAGCTGGACGGGACGATCCCGGTCGACGCGTTCCGCCACCGCGCGATCTGGAACGACGATCGCGCGCGGATCGAGATGCATCTGGAGGCCACCCGCGACGCCGAGTTCACGATCGACGGCCGGCCGTTCGCCATGGCGGCAGGCGAGACGATCCACACCGAGAACAGCCACAAATACGGCGCGCGCGACGCCCGCATCCTGCTGCGTTCCGGCGGCTGGACGCCGATCGCGGAATGGACCGATCCCGAGGATCGCTTCGCCATCTATCTCGCCGAAGCCCAGGCCGAACGCCCGGCACCCTGACCACTGGCGGATCGCCGCCCGGCGCCATACAGCGCATCCAGATCAGGAGAGATGCGATGCAATCAGTGGGTGTGATCGGCGCAGGGCAGATGGGCGCGGGGATCGCGCAGGTGTCGGCGGCGGCGGGTTACCGCGTGCTGCTGTCCGACGTGTCGCGCGAGCGCGCGGAGGCGGGCAAGGCGGGGATCGCCAAGGCGCTGGCCCGGCTGGTCGAAAAGGAAAAGATCGACGCCGCCGCACGCGACGCGACGCTCGCCAACATCGAACCCGTCGAGAGCGTCGCGGCGATGGGCGAATGCCATCTGGTGATCGAGGCGGCGACCGAACGCGAGAGCGTGAAGCGCGCCATCTTCGCCGATGTGGGCGCGGTGATGGGCGCCGATGCGATCCTCGCCTCCAACACCTCGTCGATCCCGATCACGCGGCTGGCGCAGGCGGCGCCCGATCCGGCGCGGTTCATGGGGGTGCATTTCTTCAACCCCGTGCCCGTGATGGGGCTGATCGAACTGATCCGCGGGCTGGCCACCGCCGATTCCACCGTGGCGGCGGTCGAGGATTATGCCACCAATCTGGGCAAGCAGGTGGTACGCGCGAACGACGCGCCGGGCTTCATCGTCAACCGCGTGCTGATGCCGATGCTGAACGAGGCGTGCTTCGCGCTCGGCGAGGGCGTGTCGACGATGCAGGACATCGATCTCGCCTGCCAATTGGGGCTCAACCATCCGATGGGGCCGCTGACGCTCGCCGATTTCATCGGGCTGGACACCTGCCTCGAGATCACGCGCGTGCTGTTCGAGGGCACCGGCGATCCCAAGTTCCGCCCCGCGCCGCTGCTGGTGAAATATGTCGAGGCCGGCTGGTATGGCCGCAAGACCAAGCGCGGCTTCTACGATTATTCGGGCGCGGTGCCCGTGCCGACGCGGTAGCCTTTGTCGCGGCGGTGGCGCAGCAGACGGCTGACCGCGAACGCCACCGCCGCGATGACGATAATCGCGCCGCCGAGCAGCACGAAGCGGTGATGCGGCAGGATCCGCCCGAGCAGTCGCTCGAACCCGTTGCCGAACACATAGCCGATCGCGGTGAACGCCGCGCCCCAGACGATCGCCGAGATCGCGTTCAGCGGCACGAAGGTGGCGGTCGGCACCTTGGACGTGCCGATCGCGATCGGGCTGATCGTGCGCAGCCCGTAGATGAAGCGGAAGCCGAGAATGAAGGCGATTGGATGGCGTTCGAGCGCCTCCAGCGCGCGGCCGAACGCCGGCCGTTCGCGCGCGCGCCGCACGCGCGCGCTGTTCCGGAAGCGGCGGCCGATAAGGAAGAAGAGCTGGTCGGCGGTGAACGAACCCGTGATCGCGGCCAGCCCTGCGCCGATGGGCGACACCAGTCCGTGATGCGCGATCAGCCCGCCGGTGACGACCGCCGTCTCGCCCTCGAGCCCCGCGCCCAGGAAGATGGCGGCCAGGCCGTATCGGGCGATCAGCGCTGCGATGGTCATGCGCGCGCCTTGCCGTACGCGATCGCGAATGGCCAGCCGCTTCACCCCACCCCTTGATCCGGCGCGCCCGATCCGTCACGCTCGATCCATAGCTCCTTTAGCAAACTGGACCTTCATGCGCTCGATCCTGCTCGGCACCGTCGCCCTTCTCGCCTGTGCGCCCGCTGCCGCGCAGACACCGCGCGCCAATCCGCTGATGGTGCAAAGCGATCTTCCGTTCCACGCGCCGCGCTTCGACGCGATCCGCGACACCGATTACCAGCCCGCGATCGAGGCGGGCATGGCCGCGCAGATCGCCGAGATGCAGCGCATCGCGAACGATCCCGCCGCACCCAGCTTCACCAACACGATCGAGGCGATGGAGCGTTCGGGCCGGCTGCTCGATCGCGCCTCGACGATCTTCTTCGGCGTGGTGCAGGCTAACACCAACGACACGCTCGACAGGGTGCAGGCGGCCGAGGCGCCGCGCCTCGCGCAGCATCAGGACGCCATCTTTCTCGATCCCAAACTCTTCGCGCGCGTGAAGGCGGTGTATGACGCGCGCGCCACCGCGGGGCTCAGCGCCGAACAGCTTCAGGTGCTGACGCTCTATTACGGCAATTTCGTCCATGCCGGCGCGAACCTGTCCGATCCCGACAAGGCGAAGCTGCGCGCGCTCAACACCGAGTTGTCGACGCTGGAGACGGGATTCCAGCAGAAGCTGCTCGCCGCCGCCAAGGCGGGGGCGCTGGTGGTGGACGACAAGGCCAAGCTCGCCGGGCTCGACGCGGGGCAGATCGCCGCCGCGGCCAGGGACGGCAAATATGTGATCCCGCTCCAGAACACCACGCAGCAGCCTGCGCTCCAGCCGCTGGAGGATCGCGCGACGCGCGAGCGGCTGTTCGACCAGAGCTGGACGCGCGCGGAAAAGGGCGACGCCAACGACACGCGCGCGACGATCGCGCAGATCGCGGTGCTGCGCGCGCAAAAGGCGCAGTTGCTCGGCTATCCCAACTATGCCGCCTATACGCTCTACGACCAGATGGCGAAGACGCCCGAGGCCGCGTCCGACTTCATGAAGCAGCTCGTCCCCGCCACCGCGGCCGAACAGAAGCGCGAGGCCGCCGAGATCCAGAAGGTGATCGCGGCGAGTGGCCAGTCGTTCCAGCTCAAGCCTTGGGACTGGGAGCATTATGCCGAGATGGTGCGCAAGGCGAAATACGATCTCGACCAGAACCAGGTGAAGCCCTATTTCGAGCTGAACCGCGTGCTGACCGACGGCGTCTTCTATGCCGCCAACCAGCTCTATGGCCTGACGTTCAAGCAGCGCACCGACCTCCCCGTCTATCAGAGCGACGTTAAGGTCTACCAGGTCTATGACAAGGATGGTTCCGAACTGGCACTGATGTATTTCGACTATTTCAAGCGCGACAACAAGAATGGCGGCGCGTGGATGTCGAACTGGGTCGGCCAGTCGAAGCTGCTCGGCACCAAGCCGGTCATCTACAACATCGCCAATTTCACCAAGCCCGCCGCCGGCCAGCCTGCGCTCATCAGCTTCGACGACGTGACGACCATGTTCCACGAATTCGGCCATGCGCTGCACGGGATGTTCGCCAACCAGACCTATCCGATCGTTTCGGGCACCAACACCGCGCGCGACTTCGTGGAGTTCCCGTCGCAGTTCAACGAGCATTGGGCGCTCGACCCGAAGGTCTTCGCCAACTACGCGAAAAACTACAAGACGGGCGCGTCGATGCCGCAACCACTGGTCGCCAAGATCAAGAATTCGGCGAAGTTCAACCAGGGTTATGCGCTGGGCGAGATCGTCGCCGCTGCCACGCTCGATCTCGACTGGCACTCGCTGCCCGCGAGCGCACCCAAGCAGGATGTGGATGCGTTCGAGTCGACGGCGCTCGCGTCGATGGGGCTCGACACCGCCGACGTGCCGCCGCGCTACCGCTCCAGCTATTTTCTCCACATCTGGGCCAATGGCTATGCGGCGGGCTATTACGCCTATCTGTGGACCGAGATGCTCGACGATGATTCGTTCGCCTGGTTTCGCGCGCATGGCGGCCTGACGCGCGCGAACGGCCAGCGCTTCCGCGACCTGATCCTGTCGCAGGGCCATACCCAGGATTACGCCACGATGTTCCGCGCCTTCTACGGCAAGGACCCCGAGATCGGCCCGATGCTCGTCCATCGCGGCCTTGCTGCAGGCGCGGAATAAGGCCCGGATCGACCGTCACAAACCTGTCATCGAACTGTCCTAGGCCGAGTCGGCCGGGAGCCAGTAACTGGGGCAATGACATGACGATTCGATCCATTCTGCTGGCGACGGCTGCCGTCGCCGGTTCCGCCGTGCCGGCCTTCGCCGCGCCGCAGCATCACCGTGCGCATCCGCACGCCGCACCCTCCGCCACCAAGGCGGAGATCGACGAACTGCGTTCCGAAATCGCGGACCTGCGCCAGCGCTTGTCCGAACAGACCGCGACCCAGAGCCAGGTCCAGGCGCAGGTCGCCACCGCCCAGGCACAGGCCGCGACCACCGAGACCGAGGTGGCCGCCATCTCCGCCAAGCAGGGCAGCGACACCGGAACCTCGCAGCTCGCCGCTGCGCAGGACGAGCTTCGCCGCCGCGTCGAGAAGGACGAGCATCCCGACCATATCGGCTACAAGGGCATCCAGCTGACGCCCGGCGGCTTCGTGGAACTGGCCGGCGTCTACCGCGACCACAACCAGGAAAGCGACATCGCCACCGGCTTCAACGCGATCCCGTTCGCGAACAGCCGCCTCGGCCATACCAGCGAAACGCGCTTCACCGCGCGCCAGAGCCGCGTGTCACTGCTCGCCGAGGGCAATGCGTCCAAGACCGTCCGCCTGTCGATGTACGGCGAGTTCGATTTCCAGGGCGCGGCACAGACCGCGAACTCGAACGAGAGCAACTCGTACAATCCGCGCATCCGCAACCTGTACGGCACGATCGACTGGGCGCTCGCGGGCGGCAGCGATCTGCACCTGCTCGCCGGTCAGAACTGGTCGCTGGTGACGATGAACGCAAAGGGCATCAGCCCGCGCAACGAAGTGCTGCCGCTGGGTATCGACGCGCAGTACGTGCCCGGCTTCGCCTGGACGCGCACGCCGCAGGTCCGCGTGACCGGCGACTTCATGGACAAGCATCTGTGGCTGGCGCTGTCGGCCGAAAACCCGCAGACCACCTTCTACACCACCGGCACGCCGGCCGGCACGACCGCGGGCTCCGTGGGCACTGCGGCCTCCCTGCCGGGCACCTTGGTGTACAACGGCACCGGGGCGTCGGGCTTCAACTCGGCCAACTCGCTGTCGATCAACCACATCCCGGACATCGTCGCCAAGGCGGCCTATGAGACCAAGATCGGCAAGCGCACGCTGCACATCGAGGGCTTCGGCCTCTATCGCGAGTTCAGCGACCGGGTCACCGGCGGCAACTACAACACGTCCGGCTTCTCGGGCGGCGGCAGCATCGCGATGCAGATCGTGCCCGGCGCGATCGACGCGCAATTCTCGGGCATGGCCGGCAAGGGCATCGGCCGCTACGGCAGCTCGCAGCTGCCCGACGTGACGTTCCGTCCCGACGGTTCGATCGCGCCGCTCGACGAATATATGCTGCTCGCCGGCATCATCACCCATCCGACCAAGAAGCTCGACGTGTTCGGCTTCGCGGGCGAAGAGGTCACGAGCCAGCGTTCGTACACGACGGCGGCCGGTCTGGCTTACGGCTATGGCAACCCGCTCTACACCAACACGGGCTGCCTGACCGAAGGTTCGAGCGTCTGCAACGGCAACACCCGCTCGATCCGCCAGGTCGAGGTCGGCTTCTGGCAGCGTCTCTATCAGGGTTCGTGGGGCCGTGCGCAGGTCGGCGCGCAGTATAGCCACACCTCGCGCCACACCTTCGCCGGCGTCGGCGGAGCGCCCGAGGCGGAGCAGGATATCGGCTTCCTCAGCTTCCGCTATTACCCGTTCTGATCGCATCGGGGCCGCTCTTCAGAGCGGCCCCTTTTTTTCAGGCTTCGGACGGCTGCCGCAAAAATCCGCTGTCTTAAAAGCGTAATCAAAGTGTCGCATTGCAGACCATCGCGCGATGTAGAGGTCGCCTCAAGGAGATAAAACAATGTTCAAGACCATCACCCTCGCGGTCGGCGGCCTCGCGCTGGCCGGCACCGCAATCGCCGCCGACCTGTCGGGCGCCGGCGCCACCTTCCCCGCGCCGCTCTATGCGCGCTGGGCGGAAATGTACGGCAAGATGGGCGGCGGTCGCCTCAACTATCAGGCGATAGGCTCGGGCGGCGGCATCAAGCAGATCAAGGCCAAGACGGTCGATTTCGGCGCTTCGGACAAGCCGCTGAAGCCCGCCGAACTCCAGTCGGCCGGCCTCTACCAGTTTCCGACGGTAGTCGGCGGCGTGGTGCCGATCATCAACCTGCCCGGCCTGCGCGCCGGCCGCCTGCGCCTGACCGGCGAGATCCTGGGCGACATGTATCTGGGCAAGGTGACGCGCTGGAACGATCCGCGCATCGTCAAGCTCAACCCGCAGCTCGGCATGCCCAACGTGCCCGTCACCGTCGTCCACCGTTCGGACGGGTCGGGCACCTCGTTCCTCTTCACCAGCTATCTGTCGATGAAGAACGGCGAGTTCGCCAGCAAGGTGGGCGCGAGCGACTCCGTGCAGTGGCCGACCGGCCTCGGCGGCAAGGGCAATGACGGCGTCTCGGCGTTCGTGAAGCAGACGGTCGGTTCGATCGGCTATGTCGAATATGCCTATGCCAAGCAGAACAACGCCTCCTACGCGCTGGTCGCGAACAAGGCGAACCGCTTCCCCGCCCCCGTCGCCGCCAGCTTCGGCGCGGCCGCCGCGGGCGCCAAATGGGCGCAGGCGCCGGGCAATTATCTGCTGCTGCTCGATCAGCCGGGTGCGAACGCCTGGCCGATCACCGGCGCGACGTTCATCCTGCTCTATCGCAACCAGACCGATCCGGCGAAGGGCGCCGCGGTGCTGAAGTTCTTCGACTGGGCCTATAAGTCGGGCGACCAGGCCGCAGCCTCGCTCGATTACGTGCCGCTGCCTGCCGCCGTGAAGGCGCAGATGCGCAAACAGTGGGTGACCTCGGTCACCGCGGACGGCAAGCCGGTCTACACCGCCAACTAAGGCGACCGGCATCGGGCGGGAACGCGTCGTTCCCGCCCGGGCCTCTTGAAGGATGATTTGAACGTGACGTCGACGATGGCCACCCGCCGCGCCTCCAGCGCTGCGACCAGCGAAAGTGCGGATGCCCTGTTCCGCTGGCTGTGCGCGGCGGCCGCCACGCTGCTGCTGTGCACGCTGACCGGCGTCGTCATCAGCCTTGCGATCGGCGGCTGGCCCGCGCTCAAGACGTTCGGCTTCGGCTTTCTCACGCACAGCGAATGGAACCCGGTCGACGAGATCTATGGCGCCGCCGGCCCGATCGTCGGCACGCTCGTGACGGCGATGCTCAGCCTCGCCATGGCGCTGCCGCTGGCGCTCGGCGTCGCGATCTTCCTCGTCGAATTCTGCCCGCCGCGGCTCGCACGGCCGATCGCGATCGCGGTCGAGCTGCTCGCGGGCATCCCCTCGATCGTCTATGGCATGTGGGGGCTGTTCGTCTTCGCACCCTGGTTCGCCGCGCATGTGCAGACGCCGCTGATGATGTCCGCCGCGCCCGGATCCTGGATCGAAAAGCTGGTGCAGGGCGTGCCCAACGGCGCCAACATCTTCACCGCCTCGGCGATCCTGGCGATCATGATCCTGCCCTATATGGCCGCGGTGTTCCGCGAGCTGATGCTCACCGTGCCGCCGGGCGTGCGCGAGGCGGGCTATGGCCTTGGCAGCACCTCGTTCGAGGTGATGAAGTCGATCACCGTGCCCTATGTCGGCCAGGGTATGATCGGCGTCATCATGCTGGGTCTCGGCCGCGCGCTGGGCGAGACGATGGCGGTGACGTTCATCATCGGCAATTCGCACGGCTTCCCGCATTCGCTCTTCGACAGCGGATCGACCATCGCCTCCACCATCGCCAACGAATTCGCCGAAGCGACCAGCGACATGCACACCTCCGCGCTGATCGCGATGGGACTGGTGCTGTTCTTCATCACCTTCGCGGTGCTCGCCACCGCCCGGGCGCTCCTCGCCCGCGCGCAGAGGATCTGACCGCCATGTCGCGCTTCTTCTGGCGTCGGTTCGTCAACGGCCTGTTCGTCGTGCTGTGCGGCGCGGCGACGCTCGTCGCGCTCACCGGCCTCGCGCTCATTCTGTGGTCGCTCACCACGCAGGGCATCGGCGGGATCAGCCTCCACCTCTTCACCATGGACCAGCCGTCGCCGGGGATGCCGGGCGGCCTGCGCAACGCGATCACCGGATCGATCGTCATGTGCCTGATGGCGATGGTGATCGCGGTGATCGTCGGCGTGATGGCGGGCACCTGGCTCGCCGAATATGGCGGCAAGACGCGCTATGGCTATGTCGTGCGCTTCATGAACGACGTGCTGCTGTCGGCGCCGTCGATCCTCGTCGGCCTGTTCGTCTACGAACTGCTCGTGCGCAACACACTGCACCATTTCTCCGGCATCGCCGGCGCCGTCGCCCTGGCGATCCTCGCCGTGCCCGTGGTCACGCGCACCACCGAAGACATCCTGCTGCTCCAGCCGAGCGCATTGCGCGAGGCGGGGATGGCGCTCGGCGCCACCCGCGCGTTCGTCACCCGGCGGATCGTGTGGCGCGCCGCGCGCGCCGGCCTGCTGACCGCGGCGCTGCTCGGCTTCGCGCGCATCTCGGGCGAGACCGCGCCGCTGCTCTTCACGTCGCTCGGCAACAATTTCTTCTCGCTCGACGTGACGCAGCCCATGGGCAGCCTGCCGACCACGATCTTCCAGTTCGCACTGTCCGCCTATGACGACTGGCGCCAGCTCGGTTGGGCCGGCGCGCTGCTGATCGCAGCCGCCGTCCTCCTCATCAACATCGTCGGGCGTGTCCTCGCCCGGGAGAAGACCCGCGCATGACCGATACGCTCGCACCCTCGTCCGAAGAGGCGAGCATCACGCAGCCGCCCGCCGACCGGCTGGTGCTGGAAACGCGCAACCTCGATTTCTTCTACGGCAAGACGCAGTCGCTGTTCGGGATCAACCTGGCGGTCGAGAAGAACCGGATCACCGCGCTGATCGGCCCCTCGGGCTGCGGCAAGTCGACGCTGCTGCGCTCGCTCAACCGCGTGTACGAACTCTATCCGAACCAGCACGCGGTCGGGCGGATCCTGCTTGCCGGCCAAGACGTGCTCGCCGACCGGGCGTCGATCGCACGGCTGAAGACGCGCGACGGCGACGAGGCCGGCATCGCCAGCGCCGCGATCGATCTCGCGCAATTGCGCGCGCGCGTCGGCATGGTGTTCCAGAAGCCCACGCCCTTCCCGATGTCGATCTACGACAATGTGGCGTTCGGCGTGCGGCTCCACCAGCGCACCTCGCGCACCGACATGGACGGCATCGTCGAGCGCGCGCTGAAACGCGCCGCGCTCTGGGACGAGGTGAAGGACAAGCTGACCGCTTCGGGACTCAGCCTGTCGGGCGGGCAGCAGCAGCGGCTGTGCGTCGCGCGCGGCATCGCGGTCGAGCCCGAGGTGCTGCTGCTCGACGAGCCGGCCTCCGCGCTCGATCCGATCTCCACCGCGCGGCTGGAGGAGACGTTGCTCGAGCTGAAGAACGACCTGACGATCGTGATCGTCACGCACAATCTCCAGCAGGCGGCGCGTCTGTCCGACCACACGGGGTTCATGTTCCTCGGCAAGATGGTCGAATTCGGACCCACCGCGGACATTTTCGCGCGGCCGCAGTTGAAGCGCACCCGCGACTATATCACCGGCCGCTTCGGCTGAGCGAGGATCATTTGCAATGACCGGCAACGATTTCACCGATCGGCACACCGTTTCGGCCTTCGACGACGAGCTGCGCGAGCTGCGCGGCCTGATCGCCGAGATGGGTGGCCTCGCCGAGGCTGCGCTCGCGCACGCGCTCGATGCGCTGGCCAAGGGAGACGTCGCGCTGGCCGAGCAGGTCGTCGCCGACGATCGGGCGATCGACGCGCTGGAGGCGCGGGTCGGCCAGCAGGTCGTGACGCTGATCGCCAAACGTGCGCCGCTGGCCGACGATCTGCGCGAGATCCTGGCCGCCTATCGCATCGCCGGCATCGTCGAGCGCACCGGCGATTACGCCAAGACCATCGCCAAGCGGATCCCGGCGATCGACCGCGCCGATGTCGGCGAGCCGATGCGCCTGCTCGCCGAATTGGGCCGCGCGGTGCTCGACATGATGCGCCAGGCGCTCAACGCCTTCGCCGCGCGCGACATCGAGGCTGCCCGTGCGGTCGGCGCGCGCGACCGGGAAGCGGACGATCTCTACAACCGTCTGTTCCTCGCCCTGCTGGCCGCGATGATGCAGGATCCCGCGATCATCCGCCCGTCGACGCATCTGCTGTTCGTCGGCAAGAGCCTGGAGCGCGTCGGCGATCAGGCGACGAACCTGGCGGAACTGGTCTATTTCGCGGCCACCGGCGAGGAACTGGCCGACCGCCACGCGGAATAGGCGCCGCCCTTCCCCCGCCGTTCAAAGCCACTCCGCCAGCCACCAGGTGGCGGCGCCGATCGCGGCGGCGGCGGGCAAGGTGAGCGTCCAGGCGACGAGGATCCCGCTCGCCACGTTCCAGCGCACCGCCGACAATCGCCGCGCCGACCCCACGCCGACGATCGCGCCGGTGATGGTGTGCGTCGACGACACCGGAATGCCGAAATGCGTGGCTGCGAACAGCGCGATCGCGCCGCCCGTCTCCGCGCAGAAGCCCTGGGGCGGCGTCAGCCGCGTGATCTTCGATCCCATGGTGTGGACGATGCGCCACCCGCCCGAGAGCGTGCCGAGCGCCATCGCCGCCTGGCAGGCGAGCATGACCCAGAGCGGCACATGGAAGGCGCCGTGCAGCATCCCCTGCGAATAGAGAAGGATGGCGATCACCCCCATCGTCTTTTGCGCATCGTTGCCGCCATGCCCCAGCGAATAGAGCGAGGCCGAGACGAGCTGGAGCCGGCGGAACCGCCGGTCTACCGCGAGTGGCGTCATCCGGATGCAGGCCCAGGCGACCGCAAGCACGAGGACCAAAGCGAGCGCCAGCCCCACCGCAGGCGAGACGACGATCGCGAGCACCGTCGGGATCACCCCGCCCCACATCACCGCGGCGAACCCCGCCTTGGCGACGCCTGCGCCGATCAGGCCGCCGATCAGCGCATGGCTGCTGCTGGAGGGGATGCCGAGTACCCAGGTGACGAGATTCCAGAGGATCGCACCCATCAGCGCGGCGAAGATCACCTGCGGATCGACCAGATCGGCGGCGATGATCCCGGTGCCGAGCGTCTGCGCGACCTTCAGCTTGAACACCGCGAAGGCGATGAAGTTGAAGAACGCCGCCCACAACACCGCGTGATGCGGCTTCAGCACGCGCGTCGACACCACGGTGGCGATCGAATTGGCGGCATCGTGCATGCCGTTCAGGAAATCGAACAACAGCGCCACGCCGATCAGCGCGACGAGCAGCGGCCACGCGATCATGGCCGATCACGCATGATCGATGACGAGCCCCTGGATCGCGTTGGCGATGTCCTCGAACCGGTCGATCGTCTTTTCGAGGCTGGCATAGATTTCGCGCCCGACGAGGAAGTCCATCGGATCGCCGCCGCGCGACTGGCGGAACAGCGCCTTCATGCCCGCATCGTGGATGTCGTCGGCATCGCCCTCGATCCGGATCAGCCGCGCGGTCAGATCGTGCAACCGCGCCGCATTGGGCCCGAGCGAGCGGAGCAGCGGGATCGCCTCGGCGGTGATCCGCGCCGCCTCCACCACGATCGCGGCCATGTCGCGCATCTGCGGCGTGAATTCCGTCACCTCATAGAGCGCCACCGCGTTGGCGGTGCCGTTCATCTGATCGATCGCATCGTCCATCACCCCGATCAGGTCGGTGATCGCGCTGCGGTCGAACGGCGTCACGAAGATGCGGCGCACGTCCTGGAGCACGTCGCGGGTGATGTCGTCGGCGGCATGTTCCTGCGCGACGATCGCGGCGATCTGCGTGGCGATCTCGCCCTCGCCATGGATCAGCCGGGCGAGCGCGGCGGCACCCGCCACCAGCGTCGCGGCATGCGCGTCGAACAGTTCGAAAAACCGCCCCTGTTTCGGCATCAACGCCTGAAACCAACCCAGCAACGGCACCCTCCTCGTCGCCTCCGTCCGTACCGCGGGAAGCACGCGCTCGGCCAGCGAAACAGGCATCGGCGGTTCGCGAAAGCCGGCGATCAGCCGCTTCAGATCGGGTTCGTCGACCGCATCGGCCGCATCCGGCAGCGAAAACCAGCGCGTCACGCGCTGGGCGCGCTCGGGCCAATCCGCCAGTTGCTCGACAAAGGCAAAGGGATAGACGGCAACGACAAGATCGCGGTCGCCCCGCGTGCGTCGCCGCTTCACATAGGTATATTCGCCGATCGCGGTCGGGCACGGGATGCCGCGGACGCCGGCCTCCTCATACGCCTCCTGCGCCGCCGCCTCGTGGGGCGCCAGACCGGCGATCGGATTGCCCTTGGGAAGCACCCACCGCCCCGTATCGCGCGAGGTGATGAGCATCACCTCGGCGCGGCCCTCCGCGTCAACCCGATAGGGTAAGGCACCGATTTGTCCTATGATTCTCGCTCCCGTCCGCCCGAACCTAGGTGCCGGGCGGACGCGCGTGAAGAGGATATACGCAATATCGGCGCATCGCGCGGCGCCGCGCGCAACCACGCCACGCCCCGGCCGTTCGGTCTGGGACGCAACGAGGAACAGCGACGATGTCGATCAAGAAGATGATGGCGCTCCATCCGAATGCCGGCGACGCGCCGGACGAAACCCGCGCCAAGGCGGCCAAGCATGCATTTTATTGCGCGCTGATGTGCACGTCGTGCGCGGACGCCTGCCTCGCCGAGCCGATGGACATGACGCAGTGCATCCGCACCTGCCTGGACTGCGCCGATATGTGCACCGCGACCGCGCGGCTGGTGGTGCGGCAGACCGGGCAGGACGTCGATATGCTGCGGGCGGCGCTCGAGGCCTGTATCCGCGCCTGCCATCTCTGCGCCGCCGAATGCAGCCAGCACGATCACCCGCATTGCAAACTCTGCGCCGAGATGTGCGCCGAATGCGCGGACGACTGCAAGGCGGCGCTCGCCGCCCTCGGCTGAGCGCGGAGTTCGGTCGGAGGCTAACCGGTCAGCGGGTGGTTGGGTCGGGAACCGCCTGCCACCCGCCGCCCAGCGCGCGGTAGAGGTCGATCAGGCGAAGCGCCATCTGCGCCTGCGCTTGCGCGACCGAATCCTCGCTGCGCAATACTCCTTCCTGCGCGGTGATCACATCCAGCAGCGTGGTGACGCCGTCGTGGTAGCGCTGATCCGCTGCCGCCAGCGCACGGGCATTGGCCTGCGAAGTGGCGACCGCGGCGGCGCGGCTGTGCTGCGCCTCGGCATAGGCGGTCAGCGCATTGTCCACGTCGTGCCAGGCCTGGAGCACGGTCTTGCGGAACTGGATCGCCGCCTCGCGCTGCTGCGACTGGCGGATACGCAGCGTGCCCTTCAGGCGGCCACCTTCGAAGATCGGCAGGTCGATCGACGGCCCGGCCATGAAGGCACGCGAATCGGCATCGAACAGCGATCCGAGATGCAGGCTCTCGAAGCCGAAATTGCCGGCCAGGCTGATGTCGGGATAGAAGGACGCGACCGCGACGCCGGTCTGCGCGGTGGCGGCATGCAGCCGCGCCTCTGCCTCGCGGATATCGGGTCGGCGGCGGGCGAGATCGGCGGGCAGCCCCACCGGAACGCTGGGCGGTACGAGCGGCTGCATCGCCGGTGCGTTCAGCTCGGCGGCCAGCGTGCGCGGCGGTTCGGCGAGCAAGAGTCCGATCGCGTTCACCAGCCGCGCCTGTTGCGCGTGGAGCGTGGGCAGATCCTGCGCGATGGCGAGACCCTGCGCATCGACCTGCGCCACCTCCAGCGTGGTCGCCACGCCGTCCGCGAACCGGCGCCGCACCAGCGCGCGCCGCTGGTCGGCGAGCGCGAGGTTGCGGTGCAGAATCCCCTCTTCCACCTGAAGCTGGCGGAGCTGGCAATAGGTCTGCGCCAGATCGGCGATGGCGGAAAGCGCAAGGCCATGGCGTGCCTCAACCGCCGCTTCGGTGTCGGCGCGCGCCGCCTCCACCGCGCGGCGGACGCGGCCGAACAGGTCCAGCTCCCACGCCGCGCTCAGCATCGTGCGGAACAGGTTGAACTCGAGCGGGGCCCCGGGCGCGGGCTCGGTCAGCGAGGCGGTGCCGTTGGGGCTGATCCGCTCGCGCTGATATTGGCCCTGCCCGTTCAGCCGCGGCAGCCCCTGCGACGCGGCGATGTCGCGCTCTCCGCGGGCCTGCGCGATCCGTTCGGCCGCCGCCTGGAGATCGAGATTCTGCTTGCCGAGCCGATCGACCAGGCTGCTCAGTTCGGGATCGCGGAACGAGTCCCACCAGCGTATGTCCACCGTGCCCGCCACGGTGCGGCTCGCCACGTCGGCGGCGGTCGTGCCGAACGCCGCGGGCGCGTCCACCTGGGGTCGCGTGAAGTTCGGCCCGACGGTGCAGCCGCCGAGCAGCAGCGCCGCCGCGATCCAGCGCCTCATGGCGCGGTCACCCGACCGGCCTGGTGCCGCTGCGCCGCGACGACGTCGTCGAGATTGGTGTCGACCCACACCTCGACCGACATGCCCGCGCGCAGCAGCCGGGCGAGCGGCTGGCCGCGGTCCACCACGATCTTCACCGGCAGACGCTGGACGATCTTGGTGAAATTGCCCGTCGAATTGCTCGGCGGCAGCGGCGAGAAGGTCGCGCCCGATGCGGCCGGCAGGCTGGCCACATGGCCGCGCAGATCGATGTCATACGCATCGACATGGATTCGGGCATATTGGCCGGGCCGCATGTGGCGCAACTCCAGCTCGCGATAATTGGCCATGACATACACGTCGCTGAGCGGCACCAGCATCAGGATCGGCGCACCGGGCGCCACGAAATTGCCGACCTGCACCGTGCGTTCCGACACGGTGCCCGTGATCGGCGCGACGATCCGCGTATAGCCGAGGTTGAGCTTGGCTTGGCGGAGCGACGCCAGATCCTGCTTCACGCGCGCTTCGGCCGCCGAACGATCCGCCACCAGCGCATCGAGCGTATGGCGTTGCGCGTCGAGCCCGGCGCGCGCCTGTTCGAGCGACGCGCGCTGCTGCACCACATCGGTATCGGCCTGCTGGTGCTGCTGGAACGTGCCCGCGCCGGTGCGCGCCAGATCGGCATAGCGCGCCGCATCCGCATCGGACAGGCCGAGCCGCGCGCCGTTGCTCGCCACCTGCGCGCGCGCCTGGCGGATCTGCGAGGGCTGGCGCGCGACCTGCGCCTCGGCCTGCGCCACGCGCGCGCGGTCCGCGGCGAGGTTCGCCGTGGCCTGATCGAGCGTGGTGCGCAGGTCGCGGTCGTCGATCGTCGCGAGCAACTGGCCCGCGCGGACCGGCTGGTTGTCGTCCACGTCGACGGTCGCGATCTGACCGCCGACGCGCGGCGCCACCATCGCGTAATGGCCCGTCACATAGGCGTCGTCGGTCTTCACATTCTCGTGCGGCAACAGGATGATGAGCAGCACGACGACGACGAAGACCGCGACGACGACGGCCGCCACGATCCACGGCCAGCGCGCCTTGGGCTTGGCCTCGTCCTTCTTGTCCTGACCTTGGGAGGAATCGTCCTGCTGGTCGTCATCCGACTTCGCGTCGGGCTTGTCGTCGTCGGGCCGTTCGTCAGCCATGCCTGTTCACCGTCATTGCTTGGCCAGCGCGATGCGCGGCGGATAGGTGCGAGTGGGGATCACCGCCAGCGCGATCATCAGCGCGATCGCGAGCAGGCCCATGATCGCATAGGTGTCGATCGTGGTCAGCGTCGTCACTTGGCGTTCGAGTTCACGGTCGAGCGCCGCATAGACCGTGCGCGCCGCCGGTCCTTGCGTGTCGCGGGGCAGGACGCCCAGCTGTTCGAGCACGAGCCGGTTCTGTCCGAGCAGGTCGGTCAGCCGCACCCGGTGCAGTTCGCCGCGCCACCGCCCGATCAGCGCGATCGCCCACACCCCGATCGCCTCCGCCACCGCGCGCGGCGTGTTGACCAGCGCGGAGCCGTAAGGCCCCTCCTCCGGCTTGATCGTGTTGGTCGCGATCATCAGCAGCGGCATCACGACGAAGGCGAAGCCCAAGGCCTGGAACGCCTCGCCCAGGATGAATTGCTGCGGGCCCCAGGCGCTCGTCACATGCGCATCGAGATAGCAGGCGAACAGGATGGAGGCGAAGCCCACCGCGTTGACCCAGCGCGCATCGACATGGCGGTGATCGAGCAGCACCGCGGTGAGCGGCAGCAGCACGATCTGCGACGCGGCGACGCCCAGGCTCAGCTGGTGGATCTGCACCGGCCGCAGCCCGCGCACCTGCTCGAGGAACGTCAGCGGCACCTGGCTCGCCGACAGCGACACGATCAGGAACACGATCAGCACGATCACCGGATAGGCGAAATTGCGCCGCGCCAGCAGATCGAAGCGCATCAGCGGCAGCGGGGCATAGCGTTCGACGATCACCAGCAGCGGCAGGCTGACGACGCTGACGAGCGCGAGGATGGCGATCAGCGGCGAATTGAACCAGTCGAACCGATCGCCCTGTTCCAGCACGATCGTCAGGCTGCCGAAGCCCGCCGCGACCAGCGCCACGCCCGTCCAGTCGAACCGGCGCAGCCGGTCATATTGCGGCGGCTCCTGCTCCATACCCCACCAGACGCACGCCGCCGCCAGCGTGCAGAAGGGCAGCGGCTGGAGGAAGATCCAGTGATAGTCGCGCAGCCCGTCGACCCACAGGGCGGCGAAGCTGGTCGCCAGATTGGGCGTCAGCGTCGCGGTCATCGCATAGACCGCCAGGCCGTAGAGCCGCACCTCGGGCCCGAGCACGCGAAGCGCCACCGTCATCAGCAGCGGGATCGTGAAGCCCGAGGCGAGCCCCTGGATCAGCCGCAGGATCAGCACCGGCGCCACCCCGCCGCCCAGCGCCATCAGCAGCGTCGGTACGAGGTTCATGAGAATCGCGAACAGCGCGAAGCGGCGGAAGGAAAAGGCGATGCCAAGCGAGGGCGCCATGCACATGCCGACCACCTGCCCGGTGACGAACAGCGTCCGCAGCCAGCTCGCCTGATCCATGCTGAGGCCCATGCCGCCAGCGACGTCGGGCAGGGCGATCGAAAGGACCTGGTCGTTCAGCTGTGCCGCGATCGCGGCGAGCACGATGCCGAGCAGCCCGATCCCTTGCCTGAAATCCATGTCGGGGTTCCGCCGCGGACGGAGCCCATCGCGCCTGCCCTGCCGCCGTGCCTGCCCCGCGGCCTTCGCACTTGCAACAGGAAGTGTCGGTTTTTGCTAGAGTTCGGGCTTCCACACATAAGCAGACCCGCGCTTTTCGATGCGGCCGATGCCGGGAAAGGGAAAATGCGGCGCAAAGACGCGCTCGTGGCTGGCGGCCAGCGTGGCGAGCGTCGTCTCGCGGCGGTCGCGGCCCGCGATCGGATCATTGTCGTAGCCGATGATCCAGCCGGGCTCGGCGAGCGACACGATCGCGCTGTGCGCGGTATCGCCGATGTCGATCAGCCGCTCCTTCCCCGAGACGATCTCATAGCCGACATGACCCGGCGTATGCCCCGCCAGCGGCACGGTGCGGATGCCGGGCACGACGACCGCGCCGGGTGTGAAGGTGCGCACGCGCGGGCCGATCGCGGCGGCGAGCGCCGCGTTCTCGGGCTTGCTGCGCAGCCATTCCCATTCGGCGGCGGCCATGTGGATCGTTGCACCCGCAAAGGCGGGCCGGCCATCGGCGGCGAGCAGGCCGCCGACATGGTCGCCGTGCGAATGGGTGATGAGCACGTCGGTCACGCGCGCGGGCGCAACGCCGGCCAGTGCCAGGCTGCGCGGCAACGCCCCGCCCACCTTGGGCCCCAGGCCGGTATCGATCAGCACGATGCGCCCCGGCATCTCGACCAGCAGCGCATCCACGCCCAGCGGCAGCGTGGCGGTGTCGGCGCCCGCTGCGCCCAGCACCTTGGCCACCGCCTGCGGACCGACATTCTTGCCGAACACGCTGCCGTCGTTCGGCACCGCATTCACCATGTCGCGCAGCGCCACGAGCTTGACCGCGCCCAGCGCGAACGACTTGGCGGCGGGGCCGGCGGGCACGGGCCCGGCGATCGCGGCGCCGCCGATCAGGAGCGCGAGTGCGAAATGGGGGCGAAAACGGGGCATCGGACATCCTCGATACGGAATGGATTGTCGCAGCCTTAATCCGGCCCGCGCCGGATCGCCAGCATGCCCCGCTTCATCCCTGGGTGACGATCATCCCGTCCACGATCCCCACTGGCCAGGACGCCAGCCGCTGCCCGCTGCACGGGCCGCCGACGCAGAGCCCGTCATCGATGCGGAACAGCGCCGAATGCCAGCTGCACGCGATCAGGCCGCCATCGGGCGTCAGATAGCCGTCCAGCGCTTGCGCGAGCGGCACGCCCATATGCGGGCAGCGATCGACATAGCCGACGACCGTGTCGCCGCGCCGCACGACGAAACCGTGGAACCGCCCGGCGCGCATCTGGAGCACGAAATTGCGCGCGGCGCCGTCCGCGATCAGCGCGAGCGGCCCGAGCGTGACGCCGGCGGGCGTCGCCGCCAGCCGCGCGACGGCCGCCTGCGGATCGCTCACCGCGGCAGCCGCGCCTTGGGGAAATCGGCCCAGACCGCATCATAGTCGAGCTGCGCATGGTCCAGCGCATAGGCCGTCGGCTTGTACGGCCAGCAGCTCTCCAGCATGAACGCCATCGTGCCGTCGATCTTGTGCGGCTTCAGCTCGGCCGCGCTCGCGCCCTGCCAGCTCGCCACGTCGGGGCCGTGACCCGACATCAGATTGTGCAGCGAGATGCCGCCCGGCCGGAATCCCTCGGCCTTGGCATCATAGGCGCCGGTGATGAGGCCCATCGCCTCGCTCATCACGTTGCGGTGGAACCAGGGCGGCCGGAACGTGTCCTCCGCCACCATCCAGCGCGGCGGAAAGACGACGAAATCGGCATTGGCGCGGCCCGGCACGTCGCTGGGCGAGGTCAGCAGCGTGAAGATCGAGGGATCGGGATGATCGAAGCTGACGCTGCCGATCGTGTTGAACCGCGCCAGATCGTAGCGCCACGGCGCCAGATTGCCGTGCCACGCCACCACGTCGAGCGGGCTGTGATCGAGCGTGGTGGTCCATAGCGAGCCCATGAATTTCTGCACGACCTCGGTCGGTTCGTCGCGATCCTCGAACCAGGCGACCGGCGTCTCGAAATCGCGCGGATTGGCAAGGCCGTTGGCGCCGATCGGGCCGAGATCGGGCAGGCGGAACAGGCTGCCGTGATTTTCCGCGACATAGCCCGTCGCCGCGCCATCGGGCAGCAGCGCGCGGAACCGCACGCCGCGTGGGACCAGCGCGATCTGGCCGGGCGATACCATCATCCGCCCGAGTTCGGTCCGCAATTCCAGCCGCCCCGCCTGAGGCACGAACAGCAACTCACCATCCGCGTTCATGAACACGCGCGCCGCCATATCGGCGTTCGCCGCATAGACGTGCAGCGCCACCCCCTCCAGATCGGCGGGATCGCGGTTGGCGAGCATCGTCGTCATGCCATCGATCAGATCGGTGCCGGGCGCCGCCGCGGCGACCGGATCCCAGCGCAGCCGGTTGGGCGCCAGCGGCGCGTCGGTCGTGCCGGGCGCGAACCGCTGAGCGCCGTCGTAGCGGACGAACGGCGGATGCTCGGCGGTGGGGCGCATGCGATACAGCCAGGACCGGCGGTTTTCGTGACGCGGCGCGGTGAAGGCGGTGCCCGAGAGCTGCTCGGTGTACAGGCCGAACGCGGGCCGCTGCGGGCTGTTGCGGCCGATCGGCAACGCGCCGGCCACCGCCTCGGTCGACACATGGTTGCCGAAGCCGGGCATATACCCGCCCGGGCCGGCGGTCTCCTGCGTGGCGGCGATCGTCTGGTGATTGGTCATGACATCCTCTTGCCCCACCTTGTCCGATCCCCGCCAGCGACCGCCGGCCCTTCGAAACTCTTCCCGGCGTCGCACCGCCATCGTCACGGCCCCATCGGTCGCGGCCAAGCCGCGCCCTATGGGGCGGCGGCGGGGCCACGCCGGCCGGGCTCGCTCGGGCGCCTGCGCGCCCGCATCGTCCGACGCTTACGCGTCGACCGTGATGACGCCGCGCCGGATCTGGTCCAGCTCGATCGATTCGTACAGCGCCTGGAAATTGCCGTTGCCGAAGCCTTCGTTGCCCTTGCGCTGGATGATCTCGAAGAAGATCGGCCCGAACATGTTCTCGGTAAAGATCTGGAGCAGCAGCCCCTCCTCGCCGACATTGCCGTCGATCAGGATACGGTTGCGGCGCAGGCGCTCCAGATCATGGCCATGGTTCGGCACGCGCTTGTCGACCAGCTCGTAATAGGTCTCGATCGTGTCTTGCAGCTTCACGCCGCGCGCGCGCAGCTTCTCGACCGTCTCGAAGATGTCGTCGGTGGTCAACGCCAGATGCTGGATGCCCTCGCCGTTGTAATCCTTGATGAATTCCTCGATCTGGCTCTTGTCGTCCTGGCTCTCGTTCAGCGGGATGCGGATCGCGCGGTCGGGCGCGATCATCGCCTGGCTGAAGAGGCCGGTCGCCTTGCCTTTGATGTCGAAATATTTCTGCTCTTCGAAGCCGAAGATCTGGCCGTAGAATTCGGCCCAGGTGCGCATCTGCCCCCGCTTCACGTTGTGCGTGAGGTGATCGAGCAGGTCGAGCCCGACATTGTTCGCGGCCTCCGCCTCGGCGGCGCCGGGCACCGCGTTCCAGTCGTCGTAGAGCGAGCCGGCCACGCCGTGGCGATCGACCAGATAGAGGATCGATCCGCCGATCCCCTCGAGCGCGGGAATGCCGTCGAGCGCGGCGCCGGCGGGTGCCGGCCGGGCGCCGCGCGCGATCGCCGCGTCATAGGCGGCCTGCGCATCCTGCACCCGGAACGCCATCGCGCTGGCAGACGGCCCGTGCGCCGCGTGGAACGCCGCGGCATGGCCGCCCGGCTCGCGGTTGAGCAGCAGGTTGATCCGGCCCTGCTTGTAGCGGGTGACCGCCCTGGTCGGGTGGGTGGAGGCGGCGACGAAGCCGAATTGTTCGAGCTGGGCGGCCATCCGATCGGGATCGGGCGAGGTGAATTCGCAGAATTCGAAGCCGTCCAGCCCCATCGGGTTCACGTCCATATGGTCCATCGCGCTGCCCGTCCGTGATTTGGTATCGAATGATACGAACCTGCGCCTTTGCGGTGATCGTGTCAACGGTTACTATCGCCGCATGACCGAACTCGTGCTCGACGATTTCCTGCCCTATCGCCTCTCGATCACCTCCAATCTGGTGAGCGATGCGATCGCGCGCGCCTATGACGTGCTGTTCCGGCTTTCGATCACCGAGTGGCGGCTCGTGGCGGTGGTCGCGGAGACGGGCGGGATCACCCAGGGCGAGATCGGCCAGCGCACCCGGATGGACAAGGTGACGGTCAGCCGCGCCGCGATCGCGCTGGTCGAGCGCGGGCTGCTCGCGCGCGAGGCGAACCCCAGCGATCGCCGGTCGCACCGGCTGGTGCTGACCGACGCCGGGCGCACGCTCTACGCCGCGATCGCGCCCAAGGCGATCGAGCTGGAGCGGCGCATCTTCGCCAGCTTCAGCCCCGACGAGCTGGCGGGCTTCACCGCGATGCTCCACCGGATCGAGGCGGTGACACTCGCGCTGGAGCCGCCCGTCCACCCGCGCTAGGAGCCGGCGAAAGGAGAGCATGATGGCCGGTTTGTGGTTCGAGGAATTCGCGGTCGGGCAGCGCTTCGTGCACGAGATCCGCCGCACCGTGACGGAGGGCGACAACATGCTGTTCTCCGCGATGACGTATAACCCGGCGCCGATCCATATCGATCACGCCTATGCCGCGACCACCGAGTTCGGCCGGCCGCTCGTCAATTCGCTCTTCACGCTGGGGCTGGTGATCGGGCTGAGCGTCCAGGATACGACCTTCGGCACGACCGTCGCCAATCTGGGGATGCGCGAGACGGTCTTTCCCCATCCCGTGTTCGCGGGCGACACGATCCGCGTGGAAACCATGGTCGCGGCGCTGCGCGAATCGTCGTCGCGGCCGGGCCAGGGGATCGTCACCTTCGTCCATACCGGGCTGAACCAGCAGGACGCGGTGGTGTGCCGCACCGAGCGCGCCGCGCTGATGATGGCCAGGCCCGCTCAGGCGGCGGGATAGACCGACCGGCGCCAGCCCGACCGGTCGAACCGCGTCCACCGATCCTCGGGCAGCGCGAGCCGGTCCGCCACCGCGAACCAGACGGCGGGGTTGAACGGCAGGCCGACATGGCTGCCGCGCACGCGGATATTGTCGGTGGTGGCGGAGACCGGCTCGACGCAGTTGCGCCACGCCACGATCCCGTCGCCATGGCTGTAGATCGCGGTGGAGGGCACGGGCGGCGGCGTGCGGCTTTCGGCCAGCATTGCGGCGACGAAGACGTCGTCGATCCGGTCGCCCGACACGCGTTCGTAGAGCCGCGCGATCGAGCTGGCATAGGGGTTGCCGGTGAAGGGCGACCCCAAGGTGACGATCTGCCGCACCGCCTCCGGCACCGCGCGCGCGAGCTGGCGCGCCATCACGCCGCCCAGACTCCAGCCGACCAGGCTCACCGGCCGCCCGGTCGCCGCGCGCAGCGCCTCCAGCCGTTCGAGCAGCCGTTCCGATTCGAGGCCGATCGAACGCCGACCGAAATTGCGGCCGAGCTCCCAGCCGCGCGCGTCATGGCCGAGCGCACGCAGATAGCGGCGGAGCGCCGCGGTCGCATTGTCGTTCGCGACGAACCCCGGCAGCACGAGTACGCCGTGGCCGTCGCCCCGCGGCGCGAGCGCCAGCCAGGGCGCGGCCATCGGCAGCGCGGCCATCTCGGCCAGGGCGCGCGGCCCTTCCGCCAGCGTGAGCCAGCGCGGCGGGGGTCCGATGGCGACGGGAGCGTGGAGCAGCGAAACGATATCCGGTGTAAAGCCAGGGCCGGCGGACGGCGGGCGACCATAACGGAAACGGTCGATCTGCGAAACCGCTCCCGAACCGCCGGCCGTTCGCCGCCGTGCCGCGCGACCCTGCGGCCTCACAGATCCTTGGTCAGCCCCACGAAGAAGCCGCGTCGCGCGCCATATTGCGGGGCGCCCACGCCGATGCCCGATCCGTCGCGGATCTCGTAGACGTGATCGCCGACATTGGCGACGTCGAACCGGATCGCGATCCCCGGCCGATCGAGCCGATAGCTGGTCGACAGGTTCACCACCGCATAGCCCGGCAGTGACCGGCCATTGGGCACTTCGCCATCGGCGCGCAGCCCCGAACCGTAGAGTGCGTCCGCGCCGAAGCGCAGCCCACGCAGCGCCCCGCCCTGGACCTTGTACGAAAAGCCGCCCGACGCGGTGTAGGTCTGGTCGTGATCGAGATAGATATAATGGTTGCGGATATAGTCGAGATCGTCCTGCGAGAAGCTGAACTGGCTCGACACGATGTCCTTGCCCTGGGCCTTGGCATAGGCGAAATTGGCATAGGCGAGCAGCCCGTGCGCGGTGTAGCTCGCATTGGCCTCGACGCCGTGGATCCGGCCGCGATTATAGTTGAACGGCGTCAGCACGATCGGCGCGCCGAACTGGCCCTCGTCGATCAGATAGTGCGAATAGCGCAGATAACCGTCGACACCGAACGAGAAGGCGCCCCCCAGCTTCTGCTGGAAGCCGAGATCGATATAATGCTGGCGCTCGGCGAACGGCGTGGTGTCGGTCAGCGAATTGGCCTGCGCGCTGGTGCCCTGGAAGCTGGCGACCGACGTCGTCGCGACCAGCTCGAACGGGGGCGGCGAGAAATAGCGCGCATAGCCCAGATGCACCGTCGTCCCCGCCTGGCTGTAGACCAGATTGGCGCGCGGGCTGAACTGCTGTTCGCAGCGATAGCCGCAATAATGGTCGAACCGGCCGCCGAAATTGAACGTCAGCACCGGCAGGAGCTTCAATTCGTCCTGCAGATAGACGCTTTCCGTCCACGAGGTCTGGCCGCCATCGTCGGCGAGCGCGAAGGGCTGGCCGGCCTGCGTGCCGTCATTGGCCACGGGAAACACCAAGGTGCTGGTGCGGCTGCTGCCGCGATCGCGGGTAACGACCGCGCCGCCGCGTACCGTGTTCGTGTCGTTCAGCTTATAGGCCGCATCCACCTGGCCGCCGATCGCGAAATCGGTCTTGTACGCCTGCTGCGCCTGGCCGTTGAACAGCAGTTCGCCCAGATCGTCGGGGCGGTAGCGCAGCGAGGAATAGCGCGCGAAGGCGGAGAGCTGATAGGTCAGCCGCTCGTGATCGTGGAGCAGCGCGATCTGGCCGAACGCGGTCTTCTCGATCTGGCGCTCGTTCAGCGAGTCGCTCGGATAGTCGCGGGTGCCGCCCACCGCGTAGGGCGGCGTGGTGGAGCCGGCAAAACCGTCGTTCAGCGCCGTCAGCCCGCGCGGGTTCGGGATCTGGAAATATTGGTTCGAATAGCCGCCCACGAACGAGATCCGGTGGCTGTCGTCGATCGTGTGGTCGATATAGGTGAAGGCCTGGAACTGGTCGGTCTGGTCGTGCAGCGGGGTGCGGCTGTCGTCCACGCCTTCGATGCCGCGGTCGCTGTGGCGATAATCGCCCGAGACGAAGAAATTGGTGTTGCCGCTATGGCCGCCATATTCGACGCTCGGCTGGATCGTGCCGTTCGATCCGCCATAGATCGACGCCGATCCGCCATCGGCGAACAGCCCGCTCTTCGTCGTGATGTCGATGATCCCCGCGGTGCGCAGGCCATATTGCGCCGGCAGCGCGCCGGTCAGCAGGTTGAACCGGTCGATGATCCGCGGGCTCAGCGTCTGGCCGAACACCGCGATGCCCTCGGGCAGGATCGTACCGTTGATTCGATATTGCAGATTGTTGTGATCGTCGCGCACGTGGAACTGGCCGAAGCCGTCCTGCACGACGCCGGGCAATTGCAGGATGATCTGGTTGAAGGGCTGGTTGTCGCCCCCGGGCAGCGCCTGGATCGTGTCGTTGGTGATCGTGTAGCTCGTGGCGCCCAGCGACGGCTGGATCGCGGCGCGCGCCTCGTCCAGCCGGCGTGCGGTGACGACGATGTCCGACGGCGCGTTCGGCGCGGCCCGGCCGGCCGTTCCATCGACGCGCCCCTGCCCCGATACCGCGCCGGTCTGCGCGGTCGCCGGGTCCGCGGTGGTGCTGACCTGGGCCGAAGCCGCGGCGGCGGACATGGCGAGCAGGCTTGCCGTCATGAAGAGGATCGGGCGCATGGCAACTCCTGTCGATGGAAGCCATGCCGTTAGATGCGATATTGTATCATCACCAGCGCGAACGCATCGTCGCCATCGGATTGGATCGGGCTGTCGCAACAATGTCACATCGTATGACGGAATCGACATGCGTGCCCGGCGGCCCGGCGCGGGCGATGCCCGATCCCGCTCTCGCCGGGCCTGCACATCGGTCCATCAAAGTTATAGTACCGTCACACTAGTTTCATCCGATTGTCATGATCGCTGCCTACCGAGCCGGAGCGCGAGCGAAACCGCCGTGCAAACCCGGGGGGACCAATCATGACCATTCGCGCTTCGGCGATCTCGATCGCCGCACTCACACTCGCGCTCGCCGCGCAGGCGCACGCCGATCCGATCGCCGCGCCCGCACGGGCCGCCGCCGCCGATCCGCAGACCGCCGTCTCGACCTTGGTCGCCGAACCGACCGCCGAGGATCAGGGCCTTGGCGACATCGTCGTCACCGCCACCAAGCGCGAGACGAACCTGCAAAAGACGCCGATCGCGATCGCGGTGCTGAGCAGCCAGGCGCTGGCGGACCGCCACGTCCAGAGCCTCTACGACCTCGCCGACGGCGCGGTGCCGTCGCTGCGCGTCGCGACGTTCGAGGCGCGCCAGACCGCGCTCACCGTCGGCATCCGCGGCATCGTGCCGCTCGACGCCAACCAGCCCGCGCGCGAACAGGGCGTCGGCATCTATATCGACGGCGTCTATCTCGGCCGTCAGCACGGCCTGAACGCCGCCCTGTTCGACGTCGACCGCATCGAGGTGTTGAAGGGCCCGCAAGGCACCTTGTTCGGCCGCAACACCGAAGGCGGCGCGCTCAGCATCGTGACCAAGGCGCCGTCGGGCGTGTTCGACCTGCGCGCGACCGGCGGGATCAGCAATTACGGCGGCTATAACGGCGATCTGCACATCGATCTGCCGGAAAAGAACAATATCAGCATCAAGGTGGACGGCGTCGTTCAATATCAGGGCCCGACCACGAAGAACCCGCTCGCGGGGCAGACCGGCTGGAATTACTTCGATCGCCGCGGCGGCCGCGTCGCGGTGCGCTGGAAGCCGATCGACCATTTCACCGCCGATTTCGCGTTCGACGCGGGTTATGACGCGAACAGCGCCTTCTACAGCCAGCTCCTGAACTACAACCCCAATGGCTGCGCCGCCGGTGCCGCTGCGGCCACCCCCAATTGCGTGCTGCCCGGCACGTCGCCCACCGCCTTCACCGGCACCGTCAAGACACTGTCGCCGCTGATCCAGGTGAACGGCACGTCGCGCATGGACGTGGCCGATATCGGCGTTCCGCAGCAGCCGAGCGTCGACAAGACCCGCGGCGTTTCGCTTCATCTGAGCTATCAGGCGGCGCCCTGGATCGAATTCCGCTCGATCACCGCCTATCGCACCGTCAGCTCGGTCCAGTACGACAACAGCGGCGGCGCGCATCGTCCGCCGGTCGTCGCCGCCAACTGCACGGGCACGGGCTGCAACTTCAGCCGCTACAGCCTGGCCGATCTCTACCAGCATCAGTTCAGCCAGGAATTCCAGGCGGTCGGCAGCGTGCCGCAGTTCGATTATGCCGCGGGCCTCTATTATTTCCAGGAACGCGCCAGCGACGATGCCGCGACGCCCAATTCCAACGCGTTCGATGCCACGCGCACGCTCGTCACCGTGCTCGATCCGTGCCGCGGCTCGGCCGGCTTCGGATCGCAGCCCGGCTGTCGCTCGATCGACCGCGCCAGCACCGCCGGCTCGCGCAGCTATGCCGCGTTCGGCCAGGGCACCTATACGCCCGGCGTGCTCGACGATGCGCTGCACGTGACGGTCGGCGGCCGCTTCACGCATGACGACAAGAACGGCAGCCTCTACATCGTCAACAACATCGCCCGACCCTACACCTATGCGGAAAAGACCAGCCGTTTCGATCCGCTGGCGATCGTCGCGTTCGACGCCGCGCCGGGGATCAATCTCTACGGCAAATATTCGACCGGTTACCGCGCCGGCGGCGCCAGCTCGCGGTCGGTGACGTACCGCCAGTTCGGTCCGGAAACGGTGAAGGCCTATGAGATCGGCGCGAAGACCGAATTTCTCGATCATCACGTCCGCCTGAACCTTGCGGGCTACATCATGGACCGCAAGGGCAGCCAGGTCGATTTCAGTTCGGTGTCGTTCGATGCGATCACCGGATCGAACCGCAACACGATCGAGACGATCAATGCCCCCGGCATCACCAAGATCCGCGGCGTCGAGGCCGATCTGACCGTCAACCCGGTCGAGGGCCTGACGCTGACCGGCTCCTATGCCTATACCTACACCAAGATCCCGCCGGTGCTGAACCCGTTCACCGGCTATGTGCAGAACGTCTATATCGTGTTCACCCCGCGCAACGCGGCCAGCGCGGCGCTCGACTATACGCGGCCGTTCGACGGCTTCGATCTGAAGCTGCACCTGGATGCGAATTACAGCCAGTCGACCCAGGCGTTCGACCAGTTCGCGACGCACAACGACGCATCGACGCTGGTGAACGGGCGCCTGTCCATCGCCAATTTCGATCTCGGCCGCGCAGGCGCCAAGCTGACCGTGTCGCTCTGGACGCGCAACATCTTCGACGAGCAGCACGTCTATCGCCGCGACCCGTCGAACAGCCTGGGCGCCCTGCCTGCCGCGGGCACCACGACCAGCAGCGTGAACAACATCCTCGGCGATTACGGCAATTTCAATGCGCCGCGCACCTTCGGCCTCGAGGCGACGGTGAAGATGTAAAAAGGTTGGGAGCGGACGGCGCGCAGGCGTCGTCCGCCACCCCATTCGGCGCGGATGTCACACGCCCGCAACCAATCGATCATACATCGTATATTATATTTGACATTTCATGTCCCGAGTGCTGCTTTGTCCGACAGAAAATGGGCATAAGCCAAAGGGGGACTGAATGAACAATGCGATCGCCATGCGTGCGCGTACGACCACCGCCATTGGTGCCGCCGTCGCTGCGCTGCTCTCGTCCGCGGCCTATGCGCAGGACACGCCGCCGACACTGCCCGTCGACCAGACCCAGGCGACCGCGCCCGCCGACGACGTGGTGGTGACCGGCACGCGCATCCGCCGCCCCGATCTCGCCAGCAACAGCCCGCTGACCGCAGTGAGCGCCGCCGAGATCAAACTGCAGGGCGCGACCACCGTCGAAAGCGTGCTGAACCGGCTGCCGCAGTTCACCGCCGATGCGAACGAAAACGTCTCGAACGGTTCGGACGGCACCGCCAACGTCAATCTGCGCAATCTCGGTTCCAACCGCGTGCTGACGCTCATCAACGGCCAGCGCATGCTGCCGCAGCAGGCTGTGGACATCAACTTCGTGCCTTCGGCACTGATCGAGCGGATCGACGTCGTCACCGGGGGCGCCTCGGCGGTCTATGGCTCCGACGCCTTGTCGGGCGTGGTCAACTTCGTGCTTCGCGACAATCTCGATGGCCTGCGCCTCGACGTTCAGAACAGCATCGACGATCACACCAACGGCAACAGCTACATCCGCAACATCATATCGCAGCGCGGGTTCGCCAATGCGGCCAGCCACACGGTCGACGGCGGCAAGCTCGACGTGAACATCGCAGGCGGGAAGAATTTCGCGGATGGCCGCGGCAACATCACTGCCTATGCCGGCTACCGGCATTTCAATCCGATCCTCCAGTCCGATCGCGACGTGTCGGCCTGCGCGCTCCAGAATGCCGACGATGCGGCAACCAACCTGTCCTGCGGCGGTTCGAGCAACACGCCTTACGGTACGTTCAACCTGCGCACCGGGCCAAACGCCGGCACCCGCGTGACGAACACGATGGATGGGACGAAGACATGGGTGCCCTACGACGCCAGCCAGTTCGCGTATAACTACTCGCCGACCAACTATTTCCAGCGTTCCGACCAGCGCATCACCGCCGGCGCCTTCGCCAAGTTCCAGATCGCGCCCATCGCCGAGGCTTATGGAAGCTTCATGTACATGCGCGATCACAGCTTCTCGCAGGTCGCACCGTCCGCGCTGTTTCTCGGCACGCAATTCCAGATCGGGTGCAACAACCCGCTGCTGAGTGCGAGCCAGGCGACCACGCTGTGCGGCGCCAACGCGGGCACGGCGACGCAGTCGACCGTCGAGATCGGTTACCGGCTTTCGGGCAACGGGATCCCGCCGCGCCGCGATTATCTGCGCCACAACGACTTCCGTTACACCGCCGGCGTCCGCGGCGATCTGGGCAGCGGCTTTTCCTACGACGTCAGCTATCTCTATTCGCTCGTCCGCTACGACGAAACCTATCTCAACAACGTCGACAATGTGAAGGCGCAGAAGGCGCTGAACGTCGTCAATGTGAACGGCGTGCCGACCTGCCAATCGGTGGTGGACGGCAGCGATCCGGCATGCGTACCCGCCAACGTATTCCAATATGGCGGATTGTCGGCGGCAGCGGCGCAATATCTGTTTTCGCCGAGCAACACGATGGGGCGCAATTCGCAGCAGGTGATCGCCGGGACGCTCAGCGGGGATCTGGGCAAGCTCGGGATCACCAGCCCCTGGGCCACGCAGGGCCTGGGCATCGCGATCGGCGCCGAGCGACGCCGCGAGACGCTGCTGTTCACCGGTGATGCGATCGCGATCCAGAACGGCACCACCAACGCCGATGGCATCATCGCCGCGACCGAGGGTTACGGCGAACTCGAGGTGCCGATCGTTCAGGACAAGCCGTTCTTCAAGGCGCTGACGATCAACGGCGGCGTACGCTATTCGACCTATGACAACCGGCAGAACTCGACGGGTCTCCATTCCTCGTACGACGCCTTCACCTACAAGGGCGAGCTGAGCTGGCAGCCGGTCAGCGATATCCGGCTCCGCGCCAGCTACAACCGCGCCTTCCGCGCGCCGCAGGTCGGCGAATTGTTCGGATCGCAGAGCGTCGGCAACGTCTCGGCGCAGGATCCGTGCGCGGGCAATAGCGCCAAGCGGCCCTCGCTGGCCGCGTGTCAGGCGAGCGGCGTGACCGCAGCGCAGTATAACGCCGGATCGATCTTCGATTGCCCGGCCGATACGTGCAGCGCGCTTTACGGGGGCAACATCAACGTGAAGCCCGAAAAGGCCGACACCTACACGGCCGGCATCGTGCTCACGCCGCGGATGGTCCGCAACTTCACCCTCACGGTGGATTATTTCAACATCAAGGTGAACGGCTATATCAGCTCGGTGCCGGCCGATCTCATCATCAGCCAGTGCCTGACAGGAGGCGTCGCCTATTATTGCAGCCTGTTCCACCGCGATCCGCAGAACGGCCAGCTCTACGGCGCGAACGGCTATGTCGTTTCCACGACGTTCAACACCGGCTACCTCCAGACATCGGGCATCGACGTCAACGCCGACTATACGGTGGGGATCGGCAATCTGGGCAAGGTGAACCTCAACATGGTCGGCACCTGGCTCGCCAGTTCGGTGTCAGAACCGCTGCCGGGCCAGGGTTCCTATGACTGCAAGGGGCTTTACGGCTTCAGCTGCGGCCAGCCGAACCCGATCTGGCGCCACGTCGCCCGTGCGACATGGCTGGCGCCCAATGGCATCACCGCATCGCTGTCGTGGCGGCACTTCGGTGCGGCGGGGCTGTCGAGCCTGTCGTCGCAGGCCCAGCTCAACGACGGTTCGCAGAACACGATCAACGCCCGAATCCCGACCTATGATTATTTCGATCTGGCGGGGACGATCGCGGTGGGCAAGCGGCTGTCGCTGCATGCGGGCATGAACAACATGCTCGACAAGGATCCTCCCGCGATCGCGGCCGGCTCGCTCGCATCGTTCGGCAACGGCAACACCTATCCGGGCGTGTACGACGTCGTCGGCCGGTATCTGTTCATCGGCGGAACGCTGAGCTTCTGATGCGGCACGGGATCGGGCGCCGCGGTCTGTTGAAAGGCGCGGCGCTGGCATCCTGTGGCGCTGCGCTCGGCAGCGGCGAAGGGGCGACGGGGGCGACGGTGCCTCGCGCCGCCCCGTCGCCCCGGACGATCGTGCCGCTCGATCGCGGATGGCGCTTCCATCTCGGCCATGCCTGCGATCCGGCGCAGGATTTCGGCTTCGGCGCCAGCCACGACACCTATGGCAAATCGGGCGATGTCGGCACGCCCGCGGCCACGATCGGCTTCGACGATGCCGGCTGGCAGACGGTGGACCTGCCGCACGACTGGGCGGTCGATCTGCCCTTCGCCCGCTCGGGAGCACCCGGCAGCGACGCGGACAAAGCCGGTGCCGCGCAGGGGTATAAGCCGCTCGGCGGGCTCTGGCCCGCCACCAGCGTCGGCTGGTATCGCCGGCCGATCGCGATCGAGGCGGCCGATGCCGGGCGGCGGCTGTCGCTCGAATTCGACGGCGTCTCGCGCGATTGCCTGGTGATGCTGAACGGCTTCGTCGTGGGATCGAACGAGAGCGGCTATGCGCCGTTCCGCATCGACATCACCGATTTCGCCAAGCCCGGCGAACCCAACATCCTCGTCCTGCGCGGCGACATGAGCCTGGGCGAGGCCTGGTCGTACGAGGGCGCCGGTCTCTATCGTCATGTCCGCCTGGTGAAGACCGCGCCCACGCATGTCCGCCAATGGGGTGCGGCGGTGCGCACCACGGTGACGCCCGCCGGCGCGCAGATCCGCATCGCGACCGAGATCGACAATGACGGTCCGGCCGCGACGGCGGCGCTCCGCTCGATCCTGCTCGGCCCTGATGGCGTGGAACGGGCGCGGTGCGTCGATCCGGTGGCGCTGCCCGCCTGGGATGCGGCGACCGTTGCGCAGACCACGCTTCTCGCGGAGCCCGCTTTGTGGTCGCTCGAAACGCCGCATTGCCACCGGCTGGTCAGCGAGATCCTGATCGACGGCCGCGTGGTCGACCGCGACGAGACGGTGTTCGGCATCCGCACGATCGTCTTCGATCCCGATCGCGGGCTGTTCCTCAACGGCGTCCACACCGTCGTCAAGGGAACGTGCAACCATCAGGATCATGCCGGCGTCGGCTTCGCGGTGCCCGAAAGCCTGCACGTCTGGCGGCTGGAGCGATTGAAGGCGATGGGATCGAACGCCTATCGTTCGACGCATCATCCGCCCGCCCCCGCCATTCTCGACGCCTGCGACCGGATGGGCATCCTCGTCCTCGACGAGACGCGCCAGATGTCGAGCGATGCGGAGGGAATGAGTCAGCTGGAACGCATGGTGCGGCGCGACCGCAACCATCCATGCGTGTTCCTGTGGAGCATCGGCAACGAGGAGATTCACCGCGGCACGCCCACCGGCGCGCGCATCGCCACCACGATGAAGCGCCGGGTGAACACACTCGACGGCACACGGCTGGTGACCGAAGCGATGAACGGACAGTTCGGCAAGGGTGCAAGCGACGTGCTCGATGTCGTCGGCTTCAACTATTATCTGGGCGAGATCGACGCCTTCCACGCGTCGCATCCCCGCCAGCCGACGATCGGCACCGAGACCGCCAGCACGGTGATGACGCGCGGCGTCTATGCGCGCGACGATGCGGCGCAGCTCGTTCCCGCCTATGACACCGAATTCCCGCGCTGGGCGAGCACCGCCGAACGCTGGTGGACCTTCTATGCCGAACGGCCGTTCATCGCCGGCGGGTTCGTCTGGACCGGCTTCGATTACAAGGGCGAGCCGACGCCGTTCGACCGCTGGCCGAGCAACGCATCCAATTTCGGCCAGCTGGACAGCTGCGGCTTTCCCAAGGACGATTACTGGTATTACCGCGCCTGGTGGGGCGACGCGCCGGTGCTTCACCTCTTCCCGCACTGGAACTGGGCGGGGCGCGAGGGCAAACCCGTATCGGTGTGGGTGCACAGCAACCTGGAGGCGGTCGAGCTGCTGGTGAACGGCGTCAGCGTCGGCCGCAAGCCGGTGGTGCGCAACCGCCATCTCGAATGGTCCGTCCCCTATGCGCCCGGCGCGATCGAGGCCCGCGGCTTCCAGGATGGCCGCCATGTGACAACCGCGCGCCGCGAGACGACCGGGCCGGCGCATGCGGTGGCGGTGTCGAGCGACCGGCGCGTGCTCGCGCCCGGCGACGTCGCCGTGGTGCGCACCGCGATCGTCGATGCACAGGGCCGCGAAGTTCCGACCGCATCGAACCGGGTCCGCTTCGCGCTATCGGGCGACGCGCGGCTGCTGGGCGTCGGCAATGGCGATCCGCGCAGCCTCGAACCCGATCATGCGACCGAACGATCCGCGTTCAACGGGCTGTGCATGGCGCTCGTCCAGGCGGGCGACCATGGCGGTACGATCCGGCTGGTGGCACAAGCCGACGGGCTGGTGCTGGCGATGCTGCCGCTGGCGACACGAACCTGACGAACCGACCCATGAGGAACCGCCATGCGCCGATCGACCCCCGGATTGCTGCTCACGCTCGCCCTGGCCGGGCTGTCGATCGGGTCCGCGCCCGCCCGCGCCGCCGAGACCGATGCCGATCGGCGATTCCGCGCGATCTACACCAAGGAATGGGCCTGGCGGAAACGCCAGATGGCTGACAACGAGGATAGCGGCGACCATGTCGCGGCGCATCTGCCCGACGAAGGTCCCGCCGCGCAGGCCGAACGGCTGAAGACCTGGGCCGAGGTCGACGCCCAGCTCGCCCGGATCGCGCCCGCCGATCTGTCGCCGGCCGCACGCGACGATCTGGTCGTCTATCGCAACCAGATCGCCACGCTGCTCGCCGCGCAGCGGTTCCGCGATTACGAAAAGCCGCTGAACGCCGACAGCAGCTTCTGGAGCGACGTGGCGGAAAGCGCGCGCGGGCGGCTGCGCACCGAGCAGGATTATCGCAGCTATCTGTCGATGCTGCACGACATGCCGCGCTATTTCGCGCAGCAGATCGCCAATATGCGCGCCGGGCTCGCGCGCGGTTTCACCCCGCCGCGCGTGACGCTCACGGGCCGCGACGCGGGCGTGGCGGCGATGGTCGATGCGCCCACGATCGAGGCGAACCCCTATTATGCGCCGTTCGTGACCATGCCCGCCGCGATCCCCGCCGCCACACAGGCCGAGTTGCGCGCCGCAGGCAAGGCCGCGATCGCGAACGACGTGATCCCGGCGCACCGGCCGCTGCTCGCCTTCCTGCGCACCGAGTATATCCCGCACGCGACCGTGGCGCTGGGCGCCGACGCGCTGCCCGACGGCCGCGCCTATTACCAGTCCAAGATCGCCGAATTCGCCACGGTGGATCTCACCCCGGCGCAGATCCACGCGATCGGCCTCAGCGAAGTCGCGCATCTCCACGACGAGATGCTCGCGGTGATGCGCGCGGTGCGGTTCGAAGGCGACCTGCCCGCGTTCCTCACCTATCTGCGCACCGACCCGCGCTTCTATGCCACCAGCCCGCAGGATCTGCTCAACCGCGCCGCCTGGATCGCCAAGACGTTCGACGGCAAGGCCAAGGACTGGTTCGGCCACCTGCCGCGCAGCCGCTTCGCGATCAAGCCGGTGCCCGCCGAGATCGCGCCTTTCTACACCAGCGGGCGCGGGGGGCCCGGCATCTATCTGGTCAACACCTATGATCTTAAATCGCGCGCGCTCTATGCGCTGCCCGCGCTGACGCTGCACGAAAGCGCGCCCGGTCACGCCTTCCAGATGCCGCTGGCCGCCGAGAACAAGGATCTGCCCGCGTTCCGGCAGGACAGCTATATCTCGGCCTATGGCGAAGGTTGGGCGCTCTATTGCGAACGGCTGGGCGACCAGATGGGCATGTACGAGACGCCCTATGACCGGTTCGGCATGCTGAGCTATCAGGCGTGGCGCGCGGCGCGGCTGGTGGTCGATACCGGCATCCACACCATGGGCTGGACTCGCCCGCAGGCGCAGGCCTATCTCCACGACAACACCGCGCTCGCCGATCACGAGATCGAGACCGAGGTGGATCGCTACATCGCGTGGCCGGGTCAGGCGCTCAGCTATTATCTGGGCGAGATGGCGATCGTGCAGGCGCGCGCGAAGGCGGAAAAGGCGCTGGGCGCGAAGTTCAACATCCGGGCCTTTCACGATACCGTGCTGCAACTCGGCTCGGTGCCGCTGCCGCTCGTCACTGCGCGGATCGACCGCTTCATCGCGGAGGGCGGCAAGGGCCCCTATCCCGACGAGGAGTGACGAGCCCCAGGGTTTGATGACGTTACCCCGATCCGGTCAAGCTAACGTCATCAGGCCCTAGCCGAACGGCCGGTCCATCGCGGGCTGCGGCTCGGTGAACCAGACGGGGCCGTCCGCGGTCATGTGGAAATGATCCTCCAGCCGCACGCCGAACCGATCGGGCACGACGATCATCGGCTCGTTCGAAAAGCACATGCCAGTCTCGAGAGGCGTAGTATCGCCGCGCACCAGATAGGCGGGTTCGTGGATCGATAGCCCGATCCCGTGGCCGGTCCGGTGCGGCAGCCCGGGCAGGCGGTAATCCGGGCCGAGGCCCGCCTCCACCAGCACCGCACGCGCCGCGGCATCCACCGCCTCGCACGGCACGCCCGGCCGTGCGGCCGCGAACGCGGCGGCCTGCGCTTCCTTTTCAAGCGCCCAGATCGCGTGCACCTCGGGTTCGACCGAGCCGAACGCATAGGTGCGCGTGATGTCCGAATGATAGCCCCCGACCAGGCAGCCGGTATCGACGAGCACCAGCTCGCCCTCCGCCAGATATTGTTCGCCGGGCAGGCCGTGCGGAAACGCCGTCGCGCGGCCGAACTGGACGATGCAGAAGCTCGAGCCCGCCGCGCCCAGCGCTCGGTGCGCGGCATCGATGAAGCGCACCACGTCGCTCGCGGCGATGCCCGGCGCCATGATCCGCGCGGCGCGGCGCTGCACCTCCAGCGTCATCGCCTTGGCCTGCGCGAGCAGCGCGATCTCGGCGGGCGACTTGCGCATCCGGCAGCCGTCGATCACCCGCGCGCCGTCGCGCAGTTCGACGCCCGAGGCCGCCGCGCGCAGCCGCTCGCCGGCCTGGAACGACAGCGCGGGATCGACCGCGAGCCGGCGCACACCCCATCTCGCCAGCGCATCGGCCACCAAGGCATGGGGATCCGCGTCCTCCTGCCACAGCCGCAGGTCCGCCGCGATCGCCAGATCCGCCTCCAGCGTGCCGCGTTCGAACGCGGGGCAGACCAGCACGGGATCGCCGGTGGGCGGCAACAGCATCGCGACCAGCCGCTCGCTCGCCCCCCATGGCACGCCGGTGAAATAGCGCAGGCTGGCCCCTGCCCCGACGATCAGCGCCTCCACCCCGGCGTCCGCCATCAGGGCACGAGCGCGCGCGATCCGGGCGTCATATTCCGCGGGCGCGATCGGCGGCGCCCGGTGGGTCCAGGGCGACAGCGCCGCCAGTTCCGCCTCTGCGGTCGATCCCCCGATGGTCATGCGCGATCTCCTCTGGCAAAACGCTCCACGTCGAACGCGGCGAGCGGGATGGTCGGCCGGCCGGCCATGAGCGCCGCGACGATCTGCGCGGTGGTGGGGGCGAGCGTCAGTCCCAGATGCTGATGGCCGAAAGCATAAGCGAGGTTGCCCGCGCGGCGGCTGAGGCCGATCGCGGGGCGGTAATCGGGCAAGGTCGGCCGCGCTCCCATCCAGCGCGTGAACGGCGCGCGGATCGGCAGGCCGAGTTCGGCGATCCGCGCTTCGAGTCGTGCCCATTTCGCCGGATCGGGCGGCGCATCGGGATCGCCCGGCTCGACGAAACTCGCGACCTGCACGCAATCGTCGTAGCGTGTCACGATCAGCGACCGATCCTCGAACGCCACCGGCGGCAGCCCCGCGGGCCAATCGTGATCGGCGCTGCGCAGATGATAGCCGCGCTCCCCCACGATCGGCACGCGGTGGCCGATCGGCGCGAGCAGCCCGCCCGACCGGGCACCGCCCGCGACCAGCACGCGCTCGCTCTCGACCCGCTCGCCATCGACCGTCACGATCGCGCGTTCGTCCTCCAGCGCGAGCGAGGCCCGGCCGCCGGTGATCGTGCCCCCCGCCGCCACGATGCCAGCGCGCAACGCCGCGCGCAGGCGGCGGAGATCCGTGACCTGGGCGCTGTTCTCGAAGCGGATCGCACCCGCGGCACCCCCGATCCGGCGGAGCAGCGCGCGTTCGTCGGCATCGGCATCGCGGAACCGCGCGGTGCCCGTATCCGCCGCCGCCCAGCCTGCCCGGCCGCGCGCGGCCGAGGCCGGATCGCCCCAGGCGACGAAATGCCCGTCCTCGCGCAGCAGGTCGGTCGCACCCAGCCCGGCCACCAGGGCACGCCATGCGGGTACCGCCTCCGCCATCAGCGTCTTCAGCGCATCGCGCCCCTCGGCGAAACGCGCCGGCGCGGCTGCGTGCGCCATGCGCAGCGCGAAGGGCAGCCACCACCCGATCTGCCGCGGCGGCAGCGCCAGCGCGCCGCCGCGCACGAACAGCCGGCCGGGCGCGGAGCGGATCATCGGCCAGGAGGCGAGCGGCGCGACCTGCTCGATCGCGATATGGCCGGCATTGCCCCAGGATGCCGCCGCGTCGTCGTCATGGCCCGCATCGACGATCCGGACGTTCCAGCGGTCGCGTGCCAGCGCCAGACCGCTGCACAGCCCGACGACGCCCCCGCCGATGATGGTCACCCGTCCGGTCATGCACGATCCTCGATCGCGGCGGCTATCGTATACGATATGGACACGCAACCCTATGCGACTATTATGCTGCCAGGGAGTGTCGCGGCGCGGCGCGATACGCTAAACTGACGGGTCTACTCGGAGTATCGCCTGCCCATGAGCATCGTCGTTCGGACGCTTTCCGACCAGATCTTTACCATCGTTCGCGAGCGGATCGTATCGGGCAAATTGTTGACCGACCAGCCGATCCGACAGGATGCGCTGGCCAACGAACTGGGCGTCAGCAAGATTCCGCTGCGCGAGGCGCTGGGCCGGCTGGAGCATGAAGGGCTGCTCTTCAACCACGCCAATCGCGGCTATTTCGTCCGGCCGATGTCCGCGGAGGAAGCCGAGGAGATCTTCGCACTGCGGCTGTCGATCGAGCCCGAGGCGGTGGCGATGGCGGCGGTCGCGGCCACCGACGAGGAACGCCAGGCGGCGCGCGACGCGCTGACCGCGCTCGACATCGCCGCGGCCGACCATCTCGACCATGTCGCCGCGCGCAACCGCGATTTCCACATGGCGCTCGTCCGACCCGGCCATCGTCTGCTCACCACCCAACTGATCGAGCGGCTGCAGGTGCTGTCCGAACGCTATGTCCAGAAGCATCTCGAGCCCGCCGGGCGCGAGCACCGCGCGCATGCGGAACATCAGGTGCTGCTCAATGCCTGGATCGCGGCGGACGGCGCGCGTGCCAAGCAGCTGGCCAGCGCGCATATCCAAGCGACGCTGGAGGATCTGCGCCGCCAGCTCCGGGGCTAACGCCCCGGAGCGAGCAGGCTGTGCCGGCGGCCATAGGCCAGATAGGCCACCAGCCCGATCGCGTTCCACAGCACGAAGCGCACCAAAGTCTTCTCGGGCAGGCTGACCAGCAGATAGAGGCAGCCGAGGATTGCGAGCGTGCCGACGACGAACGGCGCCGGGCAGCGGAACACGCGCTTCAGGTCCGGCGCGCGGCGGCGCAGGATCATCATGCAGGCGGCCACCGCGATGAACGCGATCAGCGTGCCGGCATTGGCGAGCTCGGCGATCTCGTCGAGGCGGAAGAACCCCGCGACCGCGGCGACGAACAGGCCGGTGATGCCGGTGATGAGCACCGGCGCGCCGGTCCGGGGCGACACTTTGGACAGCACGCGCGGCAGCAGCCCGTCGCGCGCCATCACGAAGAACACGCGGCTCTGCCCGTACATCATCACCAGGATGACCGAGGGCAGCGCCACCAGCGCGGCGCCCGCCACCAGATAGGAGGCGCCGGGATGACCGAGCGTGCGCAGCACCAGCGCCAGCGGCTCGGGCGATCCGCCGAGCGTGGTGTACGACATCGCGCCGATCGCGGCGACCGCGACGAGGATGTAGATGGTGGTGCAGAGCGCCATCGACCCGACGATGCCGATCGTCAGGTCGCGCCCCGGATTGCGCGCCTCCTCGGCCGAAGTCGCCACCGCATCGAAGCCGTAAAAGGCGAAGAACACGATCGCCGCCGCCGCCATCACGCCGCGCGTCTCGCCGCCGATCACATGGCTTCCGAAGCCGTAGGGCATGAACGGGTGGAGGTTGGCCGCGTGGAAGCCCGGCAGCGCGATCGCGACGAACGCGGCGAGCGCGACCAGCTTGATGACGACGAGCACGATGTTGAGCGTCGCGCTTTCGCGCGTGCCGAGCATCAGCATCCCCGCGATCGCGAGCGACACCAGCACGGCCGGCAGGTTGACGATGCCGCCGGCATGCGGGCCCGCAAGCAGCGCATGCGGCAGATCGAGCCCGGCCGATTGCAGCCAGCCGACCAGATAGCCCGACCAGCCGACCGCCACCGTCGAACAGGCGAGCGAATATTCGAGGATCAGGCTCCACCCGACCACCCAGGCGAGCGTCTCGCCGATCACGCTATAGGTATAGGTATAGGCGCTGCCCGCCGCCGGAATCGCGGTCGCGAGTTCGGCATAGGCGAGCGCCGCGCAGGCACACACCGCCCCGGCGATGGCGAAGGCCAGGATCACCGCGGGCCCCGCGCGCTCGGCGCCTACCCCGGTCAGCGTGTAGATGCCGGTGCCGACGATCGCGCCGACGCCCAGCGCGATGAGGTGCGGCCAGCTCAGCGTCTGGCGCAACCGGTGCGCCGCATCGGGCGCCGCCGCCCCGCCGATCGGCTTGATCGGTCCCCACATCGCCATGGTCGTTCCCCCTGCAATCAGACGACGGTGAATCCCGCCCAGAAGGGATCCGCGCGATCGATCCAGATGGTGTTGAACCCCGTCGCGATCGCCGATCCCTCGATCGAGGGCACGATACCGGGAATGCCGCCCACGTCCACCGCCGCTTCGACGCGCCCGACGAAACGGCTGCCGATATAGCTTTCGTGCACGAAGGCGTCGCCCACCGCGAGCCGCCCTTGCGCCACGAGATGCGCGAGCCGCGCCGAAGTGCCCGTGCCGCACGGGCTGCGATCGATCGCGCGTTCGCCATAGAAGACCGCGTTGCGCCCGTCCGCCCCCTCGCCGCGCGGCACATCGGCCCACAGCACGTGCGTGACGCCGCGGATCCGGTCGTCCAGCGGGTGGACGGGTTCGTACGCCGCCTGCACCAGCGCGCGCACCGTGCGGCTCAACTCCACGATCCGCGAGGCGCCGAGCGTATCGAGCCCGGCATAGGCGCCCTGCGGCTCGACGATCGCGTAGTAATTGCCGCCATAGGACACGTCGATCGTGAGCGGCCCGAAGCCCGGCACGTCGATCGCGATGCCAGTGGCCGCGACATAGGCGGGCACGTTGCGGATGCGCACCGCGCGCACGCGGTCGCCTTCGGTCTGGTAGGTGACGTCGATCACGCCCGCGGGCACCTCGATCCGCAGCCGGCCGGGTTCGCGCGGGGTGACGAGGCCGTTCTCCAGCGCGAAGGTCACCATGCCGATCGTGCCGTGTCCGCACATCGGCAGGCAACCGCTCGTCTCGATGAACAGAATGCCGCAATCGGCATCGTCGCGCGTCGGTGGATAGAGGAACCCGCCCGACATCATGTCGTGCCCGCGCGGCTCGAAGCACAGGCCGGTGCGGATCCAGTCGAAGCGTTCGAGAAAATCCGCGCGGCGCTCGCCCATGTTCGCGCCGCGCAGCAGTGGCGCCCCGCCCGCGACGAGCCGCACCGGGTTTCCCGCGGTGTGGCCATCGATGCAGAAGAAGCTGTGCCGCATCACGCGTCGGCGAGCGCGCGCTTGCTCGGCTGCGTTTCGGCGCAACGCTCGACCCAGGCGATCACCTCGGCGCGGCGCGCCCCCGTCAGCGGCATGCGCGGCATGCGCACGCGCTCGGTGCCGCGACCCATGATCGTCTCGGCCAGCTTGATCGACTGCACCAGATCATGTTCGGCATCGAGGTGGAGCAGCGGCATGAACCAGCGATAGATCGCGCGCGCCTCCTCCCATTTGCCCTCGGCCACCGCCGCCACCAGCCGCACCGATTCGACCGGAAAGGCGCTCGTCAGCCCCGAGACCCAGCCGCTGGCGCCCAGCAACATGCCCTCGAGCGCGATATCGTCCAGCCCGGCCATCACGCTGAACCGGTCGCCATAGCGGTTTATCATGTCGGTGAAGCGGCGCGGATCGGGCGCGCTTTCCTTTACCGCGACGATGTTCGGCAGGTCGGCCAGCGCATCGAGCGTCGCATAGTCGATGTTGACGCGGTAGGCCGGCGGATTGTTGTAGAGCATGATCGGCAGACCGGTGGCGCTGGCGATCGCGCGGAAATGCGCGGTCAGCTCCTCGGGCCGCGGCACATAGACCATTGCGGGCAGCACCATCAGCGCATCCACCCCAATCGCCTCGGCATCGCGGGCATAGGCGATCGCGCGCTCCGTCGTCATCTCGGAGACGCCCGCGACCAGCGGCACGCGGCCACCGACCGCCTGGACCGCGCCCTTCAGCACCGCGCGCTTCTCGTCGGGCTCCAGCGAGTTGTTCTCGCCGCAGGTGCCGAGCAGGATCAGCCCGGTGACACCGTCGTCGACCAAAGCGGTCTGCACGCGCTGCGTCGCGTCATGGTCGATCGCGCCGCTTTCCGCGAACTGCGTCGTCGCCGCAGGATAGACCCCGGTCCACAGCGCCGTCGTTGCCGTCATCATATCACCCCGTTATCGTTCGATTGGTATACGGTATTATACGGCGGCGAGGGATGCAAGCGCGCGGGCATCAATCGTCCGCGAGCATCGCGGCCAGCGCAGGGCTGAGATACTCGCGCGCTTCGCCATCGCACATGGCCACGATCCGGCCCGCGATTTCGGCATTCCGCGCCAGCGCCAGCCCCGCCGCCGGACCCGCCACGCAGAGCGCGGTCGCCCAGGCGTCCGCCACCAGCGCGGAGGCGTGGACGACGCTGGCGGCGACCGCGCCGTTCGCGATCGGACGCCCGGTGCGCGGATCAAGCGTGTGGGCGCCACGGACATAATCGCCCGAAGTCGCCACGGCGAGACCATGGAGCGCAATGCGCAAGGGCGCGATGTCGGTGCCCGGCGGCACCTCCAGATCGACCCACCAGGGCTGGCCGTCCGGGCGAACGCCGCGCCCCACCAGCTCGCCGCCGATCTCGACCAGCGCATCCGTCACGCCCATCGCCGCCAGCAGATCGGCCACCGCATCCACCGCATGGCCCTTGGCGATCCCCGACAGATCGAGCCCCAGCCCGCCGGGCTGGCGCAGCCATCCGTCCGCCAGCGTCAGCCGCCGCCAGCCCGACGAAGCGCGCGCCGCCGCGATCCTGTCACCGGCCGGCGGCCCAGCCACCGGCACCGGCCCGAAGCCCCAGAGATCGACCAGCCGCCCAATCGCCGGATCGAACGCGCCGTGCGTCGCCGCGGCGATCGCCAGCCCCTGCGTCATCACCCGCAGAAAGTCGGGCGGCAGCCGCGTCCAGCCGCCCGCCGCCTGCCGGTTGAACCGGCTCAGCAGCGATCCCGGCTCCCAATGGCTCATCGCCGCGACGATCGCGTCCAGCCGTGCGACGATCGCCGCGCGCACCGCCGCCGGATCGCACCCGGCGGGCGCCACCAGCCGCACGTTCCACCGGGTGCCCATCGTCTCGCCGCCCAGCGCGGTCACCGCGGCGTCCGGATCGCGCCCGACGAGCGCCGTGGGCGCGATCGTCGCGGGCAACGCGATCCTCACGCGCGGCGGATCACGGCGTCATCACCTCCAGCGTCGTGGCATAGCTCATCCGCCGTTCGGTCGCGCGCGGGGCGCTGGTCTTCGCGTCATTCGCGGTGGCGTTCAGCCAGTACATGCCGGCGCCGGGCCAAATGACGCTCACCACGCCGTCGGCGCCCGTCGTCAGGTCCATCCCCCCCTCGGCATCGCGGTAGCGTTTGCCGCCGGGGATCACCGTCACCTTCAGCCCCGGCGCCGGCTTGCCGTCGATCAGGAAGCGGAACCGGGCCGGCTGACCCGCGACGAGTTCGTCGGGGTGCGTGACCGGCACGAATTCCAGCCCCTTGCCCGTCGGCGCGAACACGGTGGTGGTCGGCGCCCCCGCGGTGAGGAACACCTCGTTGCGCGCCGCCATCTCGAACAGCTTCACGTTCGTGGCGTTCGCCGGGATGTCGGCGACGGTCAGCGGCGCGGGCTGGCCCGGTCGCGGCGGACCACCCCGGTTGCCGACGCGCTTTTCGACGCCGTCGACGGTGAAGCTGCCCATCACGCCCGTCATCTGCGTGCCAACCTTCCACGTGCCGGGCTTGTCGAGCTCCACGTCGAACACCGATCGGTAATGGCCGGTCATGGCGTTCTGCAACTTGCCCTCGGTGCCGTCGGGCTGCCACACCTTCATGGCGTCGAGGCGGAGCGGCTGGTGGTCGGCGAAGAACAGGTCGTTCGACACCGCGGCATCGATCGTCACCCAGCTATCCGTCCCCGAGAAGACGGTGGCCGATGGCAGCAGCCACATCCGGTGTGCCGACAGCATGGCGGGAACCGAGGCGAGCAGCGCGCCCAGCATCAGGCGTTTGGCGAAGGGCTTCATGGCGACGATCCTCAGCGCGCAGAGACGGTGGCGGCGCCCAGCTCGGTCTTGCCCGCGCCATGCGCGGTGCCGGCGGGGACGGTGATCGGCAGCGTGACGAGCTCGCGCCCGCCCGTCTCGCGCGCGGCCTCGACGTTCAGCACATAGGCGCCGGGCTTCACATTGTCGGGCAGCTTCACGCTATATTGCCCGGGCGGGCGGGTGGCGCCGCTGATGCCGTCGGCGGGCACCGTCATCGAGCGGCCGCCCTGCCGCCACCAGGCGCGCAGCTCGGCCAGATATTTGGTGCCGGCGTCCTTGCCCGTCTTGTGCGTCTCGTACCACAAGGCGATCGTCCGCGCTGGCCCGCCGCCGGCGGGCGTCAGCCAGATCGCGACATAGGGCTTATGATATTCGGCGACGTCCAGCCGGGGCACGGTGACGGTAACGGTGCCGGCCGCGGCGGGCGCGGCGATCGCCCCGCCGATCAGCGCGAAGATGGGGGTTCGCATGGTTGGGCTCCTCAATGCACGAACAGGACGATGACGACGATCGGGATCACGAAGCCGGCCGCGACGATCGGCCAGGTCGCGCGGCGATTGCGGGCGTGGAGCTGCAGCAGCAACAGCCCGGTGAGCGTGAACAGGATGCACGCCACCGCGAAGATGTCGATGAACCAGCCCCAGCCGGGCCCCGCATTGCGGCCCTTGTGCAGGTCGTTGAGATAGGCGATCCACCCGCGCTGCGTGACTTCGGAGGTGATCCGGCCGCTCGCGCGATCGATGCTCACCCAGGCATCGCCGCCCGGCCGGGGCATCGCGACGGAGACGTCGGTGTCGGACCATTCGCCCGGCCGTCCCGCCGGATCGAGGCCCACCGCGCGTGCCACCGCCGCCGCGACGGGCGCGGGCAGCGGCGCGTCCGACGCGGGTGGCTTTCCAAGCTGGCGGCGCAACGCAGGCGGCAGCGTCGCCGCGCGATCGGTGACGACCGGCGTCGCGCCGATCGTCGCGGCATGGTTGAGCGTGATCCCGGTGATCGCAAAGGCCAGCATGCCGATGAGCGAAACGCCCGCGCTCATCCAGTGCCAGGTGTGAAGCTGCTTCATCCACCAGCTCCGCCATTTGCGCCGGGCCTGGCGCGGCGGGGAGGCTGAGGGGGATCGGGCGTTCGTCACGAGTCGCCGCCTAGCCCGGCCCGCGGCGAAATTCAACATATTGCGAATGCCTCGCATAAGCGGTTGAACTCAGGGCATCGGCCCTGCCACCAGCAGCGGATCGAGCTTCGCCGCCTGCCAGCGCAGGCTCCAATGGAGATGCGGCCCCGTCACGCGGCCGGACCGGCCGACCAGCCCGATCGGCTGGCCCTGTCGGACATGGTCGCCCATCGCCACGTCGATGCGCGACAGATGGAGGAACGCGCTGTTCAGCCCCATGCCGTGATCGATCATCAACAGGTTGCCCTCCAGCGTGAAGGGATGATCCGCCGCCAGTATGACCACGCCATCGGCGGGCGCGACAACGACGGTGCCGATCTCGCGCGCGATGTCGATCCCGGAATGATAGCTGCCTGCCTCGCCATTCTGGTAGATGCGTTGCGATCCGAAGAGCGTCGAGATCCGCCCGGTCGTCGGCCAGCGTAGCGGCTGCCGCCAGCCCGCGGCATCGGTGGGGGTCGCCCGCGCCGCGGCGATCTGCGCGAGTTCGGCGGGGCGGAGCCGGTCGAACTCGGGCTCGGGCAGCGGGATCTTGGGCAAGCTGTCGAGCCGCGACACGTTCCAGGCGCGCGGGGCGATCGCGAGCGGCTGCGCCACGGTGCGGCCGTCCGCCATCGTCGCCACCAGCGTCGCGCTCGGCGGCGCGTCGCGGTCGAACCCGGCGATGAAACTTCCGTCCGGCGCCAGCGTCACGGGCGTGCCGTCGAGCGCGAGCGACCGCGTTCCCACGGGCACCGTGCCGCGGATCAGCCCGCCCTGTTCGAGCGCGCCCGTCCAGCGGATCGCCTGCGCCTGCGCCACCGCGACGATCGGCCACGGCGCCGCGACCGCCACGGCGCCGAGCGCCAGCAGCCATGCCGCGCGCACGCTCACCGCGGCGGCGCCATCGCCTCGCTCGCGATCGCGGCGGTGGCATAGGGCTGCTGCCGCGCGACGCTCCAATAGCGCAGATCCTCCAGCACGATCCGCGCGCCCGACACGGCGCACACCACATGATCGCCGGTGGCCAGCACGCGGAAGCCATTGGCCATATAATGGAGGCGCGCGGGCCGATCGGTGTTCGACATCAACATGGGGTTCGCGTCCTGGCGGGGTTACAGCAGCGAGGGCTGTTCGGGCTTGGCACGACTATAGCCCTTGGCGGCCGGCTTCTCAACGCGCGCGTCGATGGCACCGTCGCGGAAGTGGAGCGTTACCGCGCCCGCCTCGCGCGTGGCTGCGGCGGTGGCGAGCGTGGCGCCGTCGCCGCGGACCGTCACCCGGGCATAGCCGCGCTCGAGCACGCGATCGGGATTGAGCGACACCGCGAGCCGCCACGCGCCGTCCAGCCGCGCGCGCGCCGCCTCCCACTGGCGGACGAGCACCGCGGGGCGCAGCGCCCCCGCCGAGCGATCGAGCCCGCCGCGCGCCGCCGCGATCCGCCGCTCCAGCGCGCGATCGAGCCGCGCCGCCGCATCGTCCGCGCGCTGCCGCTGGGGGCCGAGCAACTGGTCGCGCCGGGGCAGCAGCCGCGCGAGCGCCTCGGCCCGCTCGCGTCCGCGCGAAACGTACCGGCGCGCGCATCGCTCGGTGCGCTGCACCTGGGCCTCCAGCATCAGACGAAGGTCGGCGAGCACGGGCACCGCCATCTCGGCCGCCGCCGTGGGCGTCGGCGCGCGCAGATCGGCGGCATGGTCGCACAGTGTCGTATCCGTCTCATGGCCCACTGCCGAGATGATCGGGATCGAACAGGCCGCCACCGCGCGCACCACCTGCTCGTCGTTGAACGACCAGAGATCCTCGATCGAACCGCCGCCGCGCGCGACGATCACCAGATCGGGCCGCGGCACCGCGCCCTCCGCGGGGAGCGCGTCGAACCCGCGGATCGCGCCCGCGATCTCGGCCGCCGAGCCCTCCCCCTGCACCTTGACCGGCCAGACGAGCACATGGCTGGGGCAGCGATCCTCCAGCCGGTGGAGGATGTCGCGGATCACCGCGCCGGTCGGCGAGGTGACGACGCCGATCGTGCGCGGCAGGAACGGCAGCGGCTTCTTGCGCGCGCCGTCGAACAGCCCCTCGCCCGCCAGCGCCGCGCGCAGCTTCTCGAACAGCGCCATCAGCGCGCCCGCCCCCGCCAGCTCCATCCGCTCGATCACGATCTGGTATTTGGAACGGCCGGGATAGGTGGTGAGCCGCCCCGTCGCGATCACCTCGATCCCGTCCTGCGGCACGAAGGCGAGGCCGCTCGCCTGCCCCTTCCAGATCACGCCGTCGATCACGGCCTTGTCGTCCTTCAGTGCAAGATAGGCATGGCCTGACGCGACGCGCTTATAGCCCGAAATCTCGCCACGCAGGCGGACATGGCCGAACTCGCCCTCCACCATCCGCTTCAGCCGCCCCGCCAGATCGCTGACGGACACGGCGGCTGCGTTGTCGCCGGGCATGTCCTCGGCGATCAGGCGCGCGGGTTCGGGAAGAAGATCAGGCATATCCGTGCGATACGCGCTGCACCGGGCGGGACAAGCCCCACGCGCCGCGCGCATGAAAAAGGGGCGAGCCTGACGGCCCGCCCCTTATCGGTTGCGTCGAGACGAACGCGACTAGAACTTGAAGTTCGCACCGGCGCGGAAATAGCGACCGACGATCCCCCCCTGCGACCAGGTGGGGTTGTAGTTGACCGCGGCGTAATTGGCCGGATTCAGCGGCGGATGCGCGTCCAGGATGTTGAGCGCGTTGATGTAGAAAGTGAACTTCGCGTTCACCTTCACCTGTCCGACGAGATCGAGCTGGAAATAGCCCTTGGTGTGGCAGAAGCTGTTGCCGAGGCTCGGATCGTACAACTGATCGCTGCACGTCGTCGCGCCCGATCCGTTGTAATCCACCGCCACCGACTTGTAGCCGCTGGTGTAATAGCCCGTCGCGCTCAGCGAGTAAGGGCCGTATTCCGCCGTATTCTGCCAATTGGCGCGCCAACGCGGCGTGCCGGCGCCCGACGACGTCTGATACGGTGCCTGCGTTCCCACATAATTGTCGGTGGGCGAGTCATCCGAAGCCTGGAACTTATAGTCCAGGATTTCCGTGCCCTCGAAGCGGCTGGTGAAACGGAACCCGTTGTCCATGCGGAAATTGGCCTGGATCGAGGCGTCGATGCCCGACGTCTTCAGCGACGCGGCATTCTGGTAGAGCGAATTGACGATCAGCACCTTGCGGATGGCGTTGGGCGCCAGCGGATCGGCATCGTCGAGCGTCACCGTGTAACCGGCCGGCAGCGCCGTACCGGCATAATAGTTGGCGACGGCGGTCGCGGCGAGCGGACCGCCGGTAATGACCTGGGTCTTTTTGATGTTGTAGTAATCGGCCGTCATGCTGAGCCAGCTCAGCGGCTGGAGGATCACACCGCCCGTGAAGCTGCGCGACAGTTCGGGCTTCAGATTGGGATTGGATGCGGTGTTGTAGCCGAACGAATACTGGCTGACGTACGGATCGCCATTGTGTGCGGCGATGACCGAGGCCGGCGGCGTCGCGTTGACGTAGCCGATGACCGAACCACTCTGCGATTCAGCGAAGCTCGGTGCGCGGAACCCTTGCGAATAGGTGCCGCGGATCGCCAATTGCTTGAACGGCTGGAACTTGGCGCCGACCTTGGGCGAAAAGCGGCCATAGCCCTCCGAATAATGGTCGTAGCGGCCCGACCCGGTAAGCTCCAGCTGCGTGAGCACCGGTGCGTCGATTTCGAAATAGCCCGCCGTCACCGTCTGCGAGCCTCGCGCGGTTACCGCGTTCAGCCCGAGATACGCCAGATTGGCGTTCGCATTGGGGTTGTTGAGGCTTTCGTGACGGACCGCCCCGCCGATGCCGACCTGCAACGGACCACCCGGCAGCTGGAACAGCTCCTTGGTGATGTTGCCCTGGAGCATGTACAGCTCGGACGACGCCTTCGTCACGACGGGCTGCGAGATCGAATCCCGCAAGGCCTGGCTGTTCTGCGACGGATCGATGAAGTTGTAGGTGCCGTTGTTGATCGCCGCGGTCAGCCCCGCGATGTTCAGATAGCCGCGGTTGGTGCCGGTCAGATCGCTCTTGGCGTAGCTCGCGTCGGCGGAATAGGACCATCCAGTGCCGAACTTCCCGCTGATCCCAGCGGCCGCACGGTAGAGATCGTTGTCGGTCGTCGAAGACACGGGAATGTCGCCGAACGCATAGGAAATCTGCGCGCCGAGCCCTTCTGCAGCATAGGGATTCTGCGGGTTCAGCCGGCCGTTGGCGAGCAGCGCGGGCAACAGGATGTTGCTCGTCGAGATCGGATTGGTCTGCCGGATCGAGAACGGCGCTGCGGTGGAGAAGACGCTGCTGTGATAATAGGTGCCGTTGAAATACGCCTCGGCATTGTCACCGATCTTCACGGTGCCGTGCGCGGTGAAGCCATAGCGGGTCTGCTGCGGCTGGATCGTACCATAAAGCGTGGCATTCTGCTCGCAGAACGCGCCGCTCGAATCGTTCCGCGCGATCGTGCCGACCGCGCAGCCGCCGGGCGCGAGCACCTGTGTGGGCACACCGACCACGGGCTGGCCCGAGAAGATGTTGCCGGGCACCGTCTGGATCGCGGGCTGGACGACCGCGCTGATCGAAGCCGTCCGGTTGCCGAACGCACCCAGCGCCGCGCTGTTGTTGTTGTTGCCGCCGATCGAGGTCAGATCGTTCGTGTTGTAGGGAAAGCCGCGGTCGGACACCTGGATCAGATTGTCGCGCTCATATTCGCCGTTGATATAGACGTTGAACCGCTGCTCGGTCAGGTCGCCATAACCCGCGGTCAGCGTCGCGCGGCGCTCGCCGCCGTCGCCCCGCTCCGAGATACCGCCCTCGACCGTGCCCTCGATGCCCTTGATCTCCTTGCGCGTGATGATGTTCACCACGCCGCCGATCGCGTCGGCGCCATAGGTGGAGGACGCGCCGTCCTTCAGCACCTCGATGCGGTCGATCGTGCTCTTGGGGATCGAGTTCAGATCGACGAAGGCGCGCTGGCCGTCGTCGGAGAAGGGATAGTTCGTCGTGCGCACGCCGTCGATCAGCACGAGCGTCGAGTTGACCGAGAGGCCGCGCAGCGACACCGCCGCCGAACCCGAACCGAAGCCGGCCGAAAACGCCGTCGGGATCGAGCCGCTGTTGTCGGCCGAGATCGAACGGATCGCATCGGCCACGTTGGTGATGCCGGCGCGCTGCAGATTCTCGGTGGTCAGCACGGTGACCGGGGATGCCGTCTCCGTATCGGCGCGGCGGAACAGCGAACCGGTGACCACGATGTCGGCCGGTGCGCTGGTGCCCTGGCTCGTCGCGGTGTCGGGGCTGGTCTGGCTGTTGTTCAGCGTGGCCGCGCCGGTGACGGTGGAGGCCGGCGGGTTCTGCGTCGTGGCGTCCTGCGCCAGCGCGGGTGTGGCGAGCATGGCGCCGGCGCCGAACAGCGCGAGCGCGGGAAGCGCCGATCCGCCCTGGAGGATCGTGCGTGCGATACGAAACGATGTCGTCATGATGGAGCCCTTTGAACAGACCGCATCGACCGTTGCCCCCAAGCGGGCGACGCGGTGTCGTTGATCCGATCGACCCTGAATCGACCGGAGACGGCGTCTGAATGGATCGTGGCCCAGCGGCTGTAAAGCGACCGGGCAGCAACGATGTCGTAATCGTAATGCGCTGTAGCAACCATGTCACATTAGGACGCCATCGGACGCATTTCCGCGCGTTGCCGCTGACCCAGCCTGTCGCTAGGGACAGGATATTCCATCACACGAGGGTTTGCGCATGAACGTCCTGCTGCTCGGTTCGGGAGGGCGCGAGCATGCGCTGGCGTGGCGGCTGCGCCGCGCGCACGGGCTGGGCACGCTCTATGCCGCGCCGGGCAATCCGGGGATCGCCGCGCATGCCACGCTGGTGGCGCTCGACGTGCGCGATCACGCCGCCGTCGTCGCGTTCGCGCGCGATCGGGCGATCGGGCTCGTGGTGATCGGACCCGAGGCGCCGCTGGTCGACGGGCTGGCCGACAGCGTGCGTGCGGCGGGCATCGCGGTGTTCGGCCCCGGCAAGGCGGCGGCCCGGCTCGAAGGGTCCAAGGGTTTCACCAAGGATCTGTGTGCGCGCGCCGGTATCCCGACCGCCGGCTATGCGCGGGTCCGCTCGCTAGCCGAGGCGCAGGCCGCGCTCGACCGGTTCGGCGCGCCCGTAGTGGTGAAGGCGGACGGACTCGCCGCTGGCAAAGGCGTCACCGTCGCGATGACGCGGGGCGAGGCCGAGGCGGCGATCGCCGACCTGTTCGACGGCACGGCCGGCGCCGAGGCGGTGATCGAGCAATTCCTGGAGGGCGAGGAGGTCAGCCTGTTCGTGCTGACCGACGGCACCGCGCTGATGCCATTCGGATCGGCGCAGGATCACAAGCGGATCGGCGACGGCGACACCGGCCCCAACACCGGCGGGATGGGCGCCTACAGCCCCGCGCGCGTGCTCACCCCCGAACTGGAGGCGCAGGCGATCGGCGCAATCGTGATGCCGACGATCGCCACGCTGGCACAGGAGGGAACGCCGTTCAGCGGCGTGCTCTATGCCGGGCTGATGCTCACCGCGACCGGGCCGCAGCTGATCGAATATAATGCGCGGTTCGGCGATCCCGAATGCCAGGTGCTGATGGCGCGCTTCGAAGGCGATCTGCTCGAGACAATGCTGGCGGTGGCGCAGGGGCGGCTCGCCGACTGCCCGGCCGCTGCCTTCGCCCCCGACACCGCGCTGACGGTGGTGATCGCGGCGCGCGGCTATCCGGGCACGCCCGTCGCGGGCGGCGCCATCGGCGGGATCGACGCGGCGGAAGCGACCGGCGCTATGGTGTTCCAGGCGGGCACGCGCGACGCGGGCGAGAGCCTCGTCGCGGCGGGCGGTCGCGTGATCGCGGTCACCGCGCTCGGCGCGGACACGGCGGCGGCGCAGGCGGCGGCGTATCGCGGCGTGGCGGCGATCGATTACGCCGATGCGCTCTACCGGCGCGACATCGGCTGGCGCGACGTGGCACGCGCCGCCGGACCCTCGACTTCGCCCGGAACGAACGCGTAGGACAGGCGCTGGTGCGACCATCCGCCACGGCCGCCCGGGAGACGAGACGATGATGACCACGGGTGCACAGACGTTCACGGCGATCCATCTGGTCGTCATCGCGATCCTCGCGCTCATCGTGATCGCAGGGATCGTCTGGGGTGCGCGCCTGCGCCGCGAACGCCGCACCGCGATCGACCATGTCGAAGAGCATCGCGCCGAAGCAGAGGCCATGCCCGCCCCCGTATTGCGCGAGGCGGAGCGCCCAGTCGCCACCCAGGCCCAGTGGCAGGCACAGACGCAGCGCCCGCCCGAACCGCAGAACGATCCGCTGCCCGAGACCGACCGGCTGGCGGACGAACCGATCGCCGCCTCCGCCCCGATGGAAGCGAGCCCTGCCACCGAAGCGGTGACCGCCGCTGCCGACGGGGCGCCGGCCGCTGACGATCAGCCGGTAACGATGCTGAAGGGCCTGGGCCCGAAGCTCGCCACCCGGCTGGGCGAACTGGGGATCGTCACCGTCGGCGATATCGCTGCGCTGTCGCCCGCCCAGGCCGAGGCGCTCGACGCACAGCTCGGCGCCTTCACCGGCCGCATGGCGCGCGATCGCTGGATCGAACAGGCGCGCCTGCTGGCGGCCGGCGATCGCGCCGGGTTCGAGGCGGCCTTCGGGAAGTTGTGATGCGGGGCCGCAAGGGCGGGTTCGCGCTAAGACGCTAAGAAGTGGCGGCATCTGGGCCGGGACGACGAAGGTGTGATAGAGGTTCCTGACATCACCCCTATCCGTTCGCCCGGAGCTTGTCGAAGGGCCTGCGGCCGCATGAAAACGCGCACGTGCGCAGCGCATGCTTCGACAAGCTCAGCACGAACGAAGTGAGGAATGGGATCGCCTCAGATCATCAAACGCCGGCGAAGCCCCGCAAATCCTGTACGTCGGAGCCAGGACTTCCGCTCCAAGCAGGGCATCTTCGCCTTAGCGTCGTAGCGCGAAACCAACGTCCCCCACACCACCAAGGCCGAAGGTTCAGATCGCGCTGACGAGCAGCTTGTCGATCCGCCGCCCGTCGAGATCCACGATCTCGAACCGCCAGCCCTGCTCGACGAAGCTCTCGCCCTCGCCCGGCAGATGGCGGAACACCGCGAGCGCAAGGCCGGCGACGGTCGCATAGTCGCGGTCCTCGGGCAGCTCGATGCCCAGCCGCTCGGCGAGCATGTCCGCCGCCATCGTACCCGCCACCAGCAGCGATCCGTCGTCGCGCACCACCACCGATGGCGCTTCGTCGGGATCGGTATCGGACACGAACTCGCCCGCGATCGCCGCCAGCAGGTCCGCCGGTGTCACGATCCCCTCGAAATGCCCATATTCGTCGTGGATCAGCGCCATCGGCACGTCCGCCTCGCGCAACGCGATCAGCGCATCCATCGCGTCAATCTGGTCGATCACCACCGGCGCCTTGCGCATCAGCACGTTGAGGTCGAGCGCCTCGCCGCGGAACAGCGCACCGGCGATGTCGCGCGCCTGCACCACGCCCTTCACCGCATCGATCGATCCCTCCGCTACGGGCAGCCGGGTGTGCGGGGTGGCGAGCAGCTTGTCGCGGATCCGCGCCGCATCCCAGGTGCAGTCGAGCCAGTCGACATCGGTGCGCGGCGTCATCACCTCGCGCACCGGCCGGTCCGCCAGCCGCACCACGCCCGAGATGATCGAGCGCTCATGCTCCTCGATCACGCCCGATTTCGACGCCTCGGCCACGATCAGGTGCAGCTCCTCGGCGGTCACCTGCTCGTCCGATTCGCGCGTCAGGCCGATGATTCGGAAGATCGCGCCGCTGGTGTTGTCGAGCAGCCAGACGAGCGGTGCGGTGAGGATCGCGATCCAGCGCATCACCGGCGCCATCGTCGCCGCGATCGGCTCGGGCGCACGCAACGCGAACTGCTTGGGCACGAGTTCGCCGACGATCAGCGAGGCGAAAGTGGTGAGCCCGATCACCAGCGCGATCCCCATGCTGTGCGCGGTGGAGGGCGCGAGCCCCGCCGCCTCCAGCCGCGCCGCGGTCGGCTCGCCGAGACTCGCGCCCGAATAGGCGCCCGCGATCACGCCGATCAGCGTGATGCCGATCTGCACCGTGGAGAGGAACTTGCCCGGATCGGAGGCGAGCAGGATCGCCGCCCGCGCGCCCTTGCGACCGGTGCGCGCCATCGCCTCCAGCCGCGCCTTGCGCGCCGAGACGATCGCGAGCTCGCTCATCGAGAACACCCCGTTCAGCGCGACGAGCGCCAGGATGATGAGGATGTCGATCCAGGGGAAGGGGGGAAGCTGAGCCATCGGCGCAGCCCCCTCTTGCCGCACATCGCCGCGCGCCACAACGATTCTGCGTCAGCGCGCGTTCAGTTTCGTTCGGGAAGACGAAACGCCGTCACTCCGGGGAGCCATCCATGATCCGTTCGAAGCCCATCGCCGCCGCCACGCTTGCCGCGTTGCTCGCCACCGGGGCCTGCACCACCGATCCCGAAACGGGCCAGCGCACTCTGTCGAAGACCGGGATCGGCGCGCTGGGCGGGGCGCTCGGCGGTGCGCTGATCGGCGACGTGGTGGGCGGTCGCCACGATCGCGGTGCCGCGCTGCTCGGCGCGGGCATCGGCGGCCTCGCCGGTGCCGGGATCGGCGCCTATATGGACAGCCAAGAGCGTGACCTGCGCGCGCGCACCGCGGGCACCGACGTGCAGGTGATCCGCCGCGGAGACGACCTGCTGCTCAACATCCCGTCGGGAATCACCTTCGCCACGGGCCGCGCCGATGTGGAGCCGCAGTTCCGCCGCACGCTCGACCAGGTGGCCGATACGCTGGCGCACTACAACCAGACCTATGTCGACGTGTACGGCCACACCGATTCGGTCGGTGGCGACGCGTTCAACCAGCGCTTGTCGGAACAGCGCGCGACGGCAGTCGCGGATTATCTCGCCGGCCACGGCGTGACGCCCGCGCGGATCGGCACGCGCGGTTACGGCAAGACGATGCCGATCGCCTCCAACGACACCGAGGCCGGCCGCGCGGCGAACCGGCGCGTGGAGATCAAGATCGTGCCCGTCCAGCGCGACGATTCGCGCGGTTGAGCTTCGCCGCGCCGCCCCGTCATCGCCTTTCCCTGAAAAAGGCGCGGAGCAGGTCGGCGGCCTCGCCTTCGGCGATGCCGGCATAGATTTCGGGGCGGTGGTGGCAGGTCGGCTGCGCGAAGATCCGGCCGCCATGCTCCACCGCACCGCCCTTGGGATCGTCCGCCGCATAATAAAGCCGGGCGATCCGGGCGTGCGCGATGGCGCCTGCGCACATCGCGCAGGGCTCCAGCGTCACCCAAAGGTCGCAATCCTCCAGCCGGTCGCGGCCGAGCGCCGCGGCCGCGGCCCGGATCGCGCGGATCTCGGCATGTGCGGTGGGGTCGCACAGTGTACGCGGCGCGTTCGCCGCGACCGCCAGGACGGCACCGCCCCGCATCACCACCGCGCCCACGGGCACCTCGCCCGCCTCGGCCGCCCCGCGTGCGGCATCGAGCGCCAGGCGCATCGCGGGGGGCACGGGGATCACCCCGCCCCCGTGCCCGCGCCGTGCCGATCGGTAAAGCCTATTGCGGCGCCTGCGTGTTGCCGGGCTTCTGCACGTTGATCGTCGGCACCGAGACCGTCTTGTTCTCCGTGCCGACCGACACGCGCGCCACGTCGGCGTGGAAGGTGGGCGCCTGGACGATGCCGGGGCGGGTCTGATCGATGTTGATGATGCCGAAATACATCAATGCGACGACGACCAGAGCGGCGATGCCGACGAGTACGAGCAAGGTGCGCATGTTTTCCCCTTTGGCGAAACCGGTTCGATCGCGTAACAACGCGGGGCCCGCAATGAGGTTGCACGTCCCCCGGGACTCGTGAATCGGTTGACGCCGGGCGCCTCCCGCGTTAGTCGCGCGGCCTTTCGGGGCTCATTCCCAAACTTTAAGGTACAAGCGATGTCGCGCATTTGCGAGCTGACCGGCAAGGGCCGGCAGGTGGGTCACAATGTTTCCCACGCCAACAACAAGACCAAGCGCACCTTCCTGCCCAACCTGCAGAACGTGACGCTGATGTCCGATTCGCTCGAGACGAGCGTCCGTCTGCGCGTGTCGACGCACGGCCTGCGTTCGGTCGAGCATAATGGCGGGCTGGACAATTGGCTGGTGAAGACCGCCGACGACAAGCTGTCGCTGAAGGCACGCCGCCTGAAGCGCGACGTCGTGAAGAAGCTGGCGACCGCCGCCGCCTGATTCGGCCGGATGGACGAACGACCGGGCCCGCCCTTCCACGGAAGGTGCGGGCCGCGGTCGTTTATGCCCCATCGGTTCGCGTGCGCAGGCTGAACCCGCGATAACGGACGCATTCAGCATCGGTTCGATGCGAATCACCCATAAGCCTCCCATCGACGGACGCACGGCACTTCGCCGGGCCCAGCCGAGACGGGAGACGAACGATGTTCAAGACGCTTTCACTCGCCGGTGCCGCCCTCCTCGTGAGCGCGACCGCGCTGGCCCCCGCCGCTGCCGACGCGCAGCGCTATGGCGGCTATGATCGTGGCTATTCTCAGGGCTACGACAATGGCTACGGCCGCGGCGGCTATTCCAATTACAACGGCTATGACGGCTATCGCGACAATGGCCGTGGCAGCTACCGGGGCGACGCGCGCGGCTATGCCCGGTGCAACAACGGCACCGGCGGCACGATTATCGGCGCGATCGCCGGCGGGCTGCTGGGCCGCACCATCGACACGCGCGGCGATCGCACGCTCGGCACCGTGCTCGGCGCCGGCGCCGGCGCGCTGGCGGGCAATGCGATCGGCCGCTCTGGAAATCCCGGATACTGCCGCCGGTGACGGCGCAGTTGCCCTCGCGTAGCGTATCGAGGGTGGAGCCGGCCTTTCCGCAAGGAAGGTCGGCTCCGTTGTTTTTGCCGATGTGCTTCAAATAACGGTGGTTAATCGCGGAACGGGTCAAATCGACCAGGTGTTGTGTGTCGCATGACCGTCATAAATCCCGTCGTCCTCATCGTGGAGGACGAGCCGTTGATCCTGATCCACTCGCGCCTCGCTCTCGAGGATGCGGGCTTCGACGTCATCGTTGCAGGCGATTCGGACGAGGCGCTGGCCGTGATCGGCCGCCGCCCAGACGTCACCACGCTGTTCACCGACGTGAACATTCCCGGTGCGCTCGACGGCCTCGCGCTGGCCGAGGCCGCGCGCCGGCACCATCCTGCCATGGCGATCTTCGTTACGTCCGGCATCTACCGGCCCGAGAGCGTCGCCTTGCCCGCCGGCGCTCATTTCCTGCCAAAGCCCTATACCGGCGCGCAAGTCCTGCGCCTGATGCGTGCCGACGCTGGAACCGAAGACGGTGCGGATGGGCACACTGTCAATACATATGCTGCCCGCCATTGATGCTGAGCGTCGACCCGGTGACGAAGCCGCCCTCCTCCGAACACAGAAACACCACGCCACGCGCGATCTCGTGCGCCTGGCCCAGCCGCCCGACCGGGATGCGCGCCACGATCTTGTCGAGCACGTCGGCCGGCACCGCCGCCACCATGTCGGTATCGATATAGCCGGGCGCGATCGCGTTCACGGTGACCCCGATCTTCGCCCCCTCCTGCGCCAGCGCCTTGGTGAAGCCGTGGATGCCCGATTTCGCCGCCGCGTAGTTGACCTGGCCATATTGGCCCGCCTGCCCGTTGATCGAACCGATATTGACGATCCGCCCCCATCGGCGCGCACGCATGCCGGGGAAGGTCGCCTTGGCCATGTTGAAACAGCCGCCCAGATTGGTGTCTATCACCGCCTTCCACGCTTCGTAGCTGAGCTTCATCAGCGTGCCGTCGCGCGTGATACCGGCATTGTTGACGACGATGTCGATCGGGCCCAGCGCCGCCTCCACCTCGGCGCAGCCCTGCTGGCAGGCCGCGTGATCGGCCACGTCCCAGCAAAACGCGCGAATGCCGGTGCGTTCGGTGAAGTCGGCGGCGCGAGCCGCATTGCCGGCATAGGTGGCCGCGACCGCCACCCCCGCATCCTGCAACGCCAGGCAGATCGCCTCCCCGATTCCGCGCGTTCCGCCCGTGACGATCGCCGTGCGTGCCATATCGCTCTCCCGTATCTTGGACGGGAAGTCTAGAATCCGGCGATCCAACCTTCAAGCTCGCGTGCAAGAATGCTGCGCAGCATTTCGATGCCGACGGGCGCGTCGTTGAGGCAGGGCAGATAGGCGAAATCAGTGCCGCCGGCGCCGATGAAGCTCTCTCGCCCGCGGATCGAAAGCTCCTCCAGAGTCTCGAGGCAATCCGCCGAGAAGCCGGGGGCGAGGATCGCGACGCGGGTGATGCCACGGCCGGGCAGCGCCTCCAGCGTCGTGTCGGTCGCCGGTGTCAGCCACTTGGCGCGCCCGAAACGCGACTGGAACGCGACGATCAGCTCGCGGCCGCCGAGCGTGTCGGCCAGCGCTTCGCCGAGCAGCCGCGCGGTCTTGCGGCAATGGCAATGATAGGGATCGCCCAGCTCCAGCGTCCGCTGCGGCATGCCGTGGAAGCTCGCGACGATCGCCTGCGGTTCGAACGGCAGCGCCGCCAGCCCCGCCTCGACCGACGCCTTGAGCGCCCCGATATAGGCGGCATCGTCGTAATAGGGCGGCAGCGTCCGGATCGCGGGCTGCCAGCGCATCCCGGCCAGATGCGCGAACGCCTTGTCGTTCGCGGTCGCCGTCGTTGCTGCGCAATATTGCGGGTAGAGCGGTGCGAGCAGGATCCGCTCGCAACCCGCCGCCTTCATCGCGGCGAGCCGCTCCGCGATCGACGGATTGCCGTAGCGCATCGCCCAATCGACCAGCACCTCCGGCCCGAATGCGCCCTGCAACGCCTGCGACTGGAGCCGGGTGATCGCGGCGAGCGGCGAACCGTCCTCGCGCCACACCAAGCCGTACGCATGCGCGGATTTCTTCGGCCGGGTGTTCAGGATGATCCCGCGCAGGATCGGCTGCCAGGCGATCGCCGGCAGCTCCACCACCCGCCGATCCGACAGGAACTCGCCCAGATAGCGTTTCACCGAACGCGCATCGGGGCCCTCGGGCGTACCCAGGTTCATGAGCAGCACGCCGATTTTCGGCGCGGGGATCGGGGGATGGCCGGCGGGGATCATGGCCCCGGCCTTAGCGGAAGCGTACGGCAGCGATAGCCCGTCGCCGAAAACAACGCGTTGGCGATCGCCGGCGCTACCGCGGGCACGCCCAATTCGCCGACGCCGCCCGGCGCCTCGTCGCTGCGGATCACCTCCACGGTGATGTCGGGCGTGTCGGCCAGCGCGGGGATTTCGATCCGATCGAAGCCGCGCGCATCGGCCAGGTTGGCGGTATAGCCCGTCGTCGCGCCCAGGGCGGCCGCCATGCCGAAGACGAGCCCGCCCTCGATCTGCTGGCGCACCAGATCGGGGTTTACCTGCCGCCCGCAATCGACCGCGGCGACGATCCGGTCGACGCTGATCCGCCGGTCCGCGGCGACATGCGCCTCCACCAGCACGGCGATGAAGCTGTCGCGGAACGCATGGCACGCGATTCCCTGCCCGCTGCCGCTCACGCCGCCGTCCCAGCCGCCCAGCGCCGCGACCGTCGACAGGCACCGCGCGAGCCGCGGAGTTCCGCCCAGCATGCCGATGCGGAACGACAGCGGCTCGTTGCCGCCGGCGCGCGCGATCTCGTCGACGAAGGATTCGGTGAAGAAGGCGGTATAACCATGCGCGCCGCCGCGGACATGGCCGGTGGGCACGCCGATCGCGGCGGGGTGATGGTCCACCGCCAGATCGGGAATGCGATAGGGCGGCACCGCCCCCGCGACGGCATAGGCATCGCCGCGGTGAAGCGCGAGCGCCGCCTCGGTCGCCACCCCCGGCACCAGGCGGCGCGCCAGTTCGTGGCCGGTGGCGGGCGCCGCGATCCGCGCGCTCCAGCCGAGGATCGCGCCGTTGGCCGCGATCCGCGCGGTCATCGCCGCCCGCGCGGGCGCCCGCACCCGGTCGTGCAGCGCATCCTCGCCGCGCGACCAGACGAGGCAGACGGGCCGCCGCAGCTTGACCGCCAGCACCGCGACCTGCGCCACCGCATCATTTTCCAGGTTCGCCCCGAACGATCCGCCGATCGGCATCGGATGGACGATCACCCGGTCGACGCTCATTCCGGCGGCGGCGGCGGCCACGTCGCGTGCGCGCGCGGGCATCTGGGTCGGCAGCCAGAGTTCGAGCTGACCGTCGGCCAGTTGCGCGGTCGCGCTGCGCGTCTCGATCGCGGCATGAAGGCCGGGTGCCACGCGGTAATCCGCCTGCAGCCGCCGCGCGCCGGCGAACGCGCCTTCGGGATCGCCGGCCTTGGCGACGCGGTGCCCCGGTGCCGCCAGCGCCTGCGTCAGCGCGTGGTCGATCGACGCATCGTCGATCCGCGGCGGCGGCGTTTCGAACACCGGCGCCAGTGCGTCCAGCGCCGCTTGCGCCGCCCACCAGGTCGTGGCCGCCGCGGCGATCCAGCGTGGGTTCTCGATCACCGCCACCACGCCACGCACCCGGTTCGCCGCATCGTGGTCGGCGCTCACCAGCCGGCCGGCGCCGATCGGCGCCTGGCGGATCGCGGCGTGGACCACGTCCGCCAGCCGCACGTCGCCCGCGAAATTGGCCGATCCGTCCGCCTTGGCCGGCGCGTCGATCCGCGGCACGCTGCGCCCCATCAGCGAACCCGCGCCCTGCACGCCGATCGCGACACGCGCGGGCAGTGTGCCGCGCGGGGCGTCGGCGGCGAGCTCGGCAAAGCGGAGGCGCCGGCCGCCATGGACGACGAAGCCGGCCTGCGTCGAGCAGGCGTGCCAGTCCGCATCCCAGCGCGCCGCCGCCGCCATGCACAGCAACGTCCGCGCCGCCGCCCCCGCGCGCCGGCACGGCTCTTCGAACTGGCGCACGCTGCTGGAGCCGCCGGTGAGCATCGGCGGCGTCGCGAACCGCGCGGGCACCGCATCGAGCATCCCCTCGAACAGCGCGCTCAGGCCCAGCGGATTGGCGTAGAGCGGGTTGAGCGGCGCGGGCTCCACGCCCACCGTCCGCCAGTCCGCGCCGAGCTCGTCCGCGACGATCTGCGCGATGGCGGTATAGGCGCCCTGGCCATGCTCGGCCTGCGGCACGGCGACGCTCACATGGCCGTCGGTACCGATCTTCAGCCACGCGCCGAATCCAGTCTCGCCGGGCGCCGTGACGAGGTTCGCCGCGTAACGCCGCGGCCAGAACGCCCAGGCCACCACCAGCCCCACGCCTGCGCCGCCGCCGACCAGCAGCTCGCGCCTGTTCACCATCGCTGCCCGTCCGTCATGGCGACCGCCCTATCCGGCGGGCGTCGCCGCCGCCAGCGCGCGATAGGTGGCGCGGATGCTCACCTTGTCGATCTTCTCGGTGCCGAGCCGGGGCAGCGGCGCGTGCGAGATCCAGATCCGCGCGGGCACCTTGAAGGCGGCGATATGCTCGTGGAGGAACGCCTGCAGCGTGCCTGCGTCGAGCACCGCGCCGTCGCGGGGCACGACGACCGCGCCCGGTACCTCGCCGAAGCGTTCGTCGGCCAACGCGAAGACCGCGCATTCGGCAACCTGCGGATGCCCGTAGAACGCCGCCTCCACCTCCTGGCAGCTGATGTTTTCGCCGCCGCGGATGATGATGTCCTTGCTGCGATCGACGATGAAGACATAGCCGTCCTCGTCCAGATAGCCGATATCGCCGGTGCGGAAATATCCGTCCGCGGTGATCGCCTTCGCGGTCGCCTCGGGCCGGCCCCAATATTCGCGGAAATTGCAGATCGATCGGATGCCGATCTCACCGCGCTCGCCCTGCGGCACGGGGGCGCCCGCCTCGTCCAGGATGGCGATCTCGACCAGCGGCGCGCTCGCCCGGCCGGTGGAATTGGGCTTGGCGAGATAGTTGCTCCGCCAATTGCCCGCGCCCACCGCGTTCGTCTCGGTGAGGCCGTAACCGATCAGCGGTGCGCCGCCGCCCATCTCGGCATCGATCCGGCGGACGTGATCCACCGGGCGCGGCGCGCCGCCCGCGGCGAAGTCGGTGACGCTCGACAGATCGTAATCGCCCCGCCGCGGGTGGGTGAGCATCTCGAAGCTCATCAGCGGCACGCCGACGAAATAGCTGATCGATTCGCGCTCGATCAGCCGCATCGCCGTCTCGGCATCCCATTTGGGCATGATGACGAGCTTGCGGCCCATCGCGAAGCTCTGGAGAAACACCGGCACCTCGGCGGTGACGTGGAACAGCGGCACCGTCAGCAGCGTCGAGGGCTGGCCGGCCGGCGGACGGCCGTCTTCGGTGGCGATGCCCATGATCGTCAGCGCCTGGCCGAGAAAGCTGTACACCGCCTGCAGGATCGCGCGGTGATCGGACAGCGCGCCCTTCGACTGGCCGGTCGACCCCGAAGTGAACAGGATCGTGGCGGGATCGTCGCCGTCGATCGCGGGAATCGCGCCCTCCGCCCCGCCGCGGGCCACGATCGCGGCCATCGCCTCGGCGAGCGGCAGCGTATCGTCCACCACCACCATGCCCGTCGCCGCATCGGAAATCGCGGCCAGCCGCTTCGCGCGCGGCGGATCGGCGAAGATCAGCACCGGGCCCACCTCGCGGATCGCCGCCTCCATCTCCTCGGCCTGCCACCAGCCGTTCAGCAGCGTGGCGATCCCGCCCGCCATCACGATGCCCATATAGAGCACGATCCACGACGGCGAATTGCGCATCGCGATGCCGACCCGATCGCCGCGCGCGATGCCGAACCCGCCCGCGAGCGCCCGCGCCACGCCTTGCGCCTGCGCATACACTTCGGCGAACGTCAGCCGCTCCTCGCCCGAGACGAGAAAGGTCGCCGCGGCATGTTCGGCGGCATAATGCGCGAAATATTGGGGGAGCGTCTGCGGCACCGCCGCGAACAGCGGCAGATGGTGGCCGAACCGCGCGATCTCGCCCAGCCGCAGCGGACCGCCCTCGCCCGTCAGCGCCGCGATTCCGGCATCCAGTCGCAGGTCCAGTTGGCTCGGCATCATTCTCTCCGCTTGGTCTTGTCGCCTCGTCCCCTTATGCAGACGCGAACGCAGAGGGAAAAGCCTTGATCCTGCCACTTCTCGCCTCCGCTTCGGGGCCCATCCGGTTCGACGACCTGGGATTGCATCCCGACGTCTTCTCGATCGGCTTCTTCACGCTGCGCTGGTATTCGATCGCCTATATCGCCGGCATCGTCGTCGGCTGGTGGTATCTGCTGAAGCTGCTGGCTCAGCCGGGCGCGCCGATGGCGCGGCGTCACGCCGACGATCTGGTCTTCTACGCCACGCTCGGGATCATCCTGGGCGGGCGGATCGGCTATGTGATCTTCTACGCGCCCGAGATGATCCTGCACCCGGTGCGGATCCTGCGCCTGTGGGACGGCGGCATGTCGTTCCATGGCGGGGTGATCGGCACCTCAATCGGGATCATCCTGTTCGCGCGCAAGCACGGGCTCAACTGGCTGCGCATCCACGATTACATCGCCTGCTGCGTGCCCTTCGGCCTGGGCTTCGGGCGGATCGCGAACTTCGTGAACGGCGAACTCTGGGGCAAGCCGACCAACGCCGCCTGGGGCATCGTCTTCGATCACACCGTGCCGTTCGGCATGATCGAGCCCGCGCGGCATCCGAGCCAGCTCTACGAAGCGGGGCTGGAGGGCGTCGTGCTGTTCGCGCTGCTGTGGTTCGCCTTCTGGCGGACGAAGGCGCGCTACGATCCGGGCAAGCTCGTCGGGCTGTTCCTGATCGGCTATGGCCTCGCGCGCTTCACGGTCGAATTCTTCCGCGAGCCCGACCAGCAGCTGCGCGCCTTCGCCGAGGCGACGGGGCTCCACATGGGCCAGTGGCTGTGCGTGCCGATGCTGATCGGCGGCGCCTATCTGGTCGCCACCGCCGCCGGCCGCCGCCACCGCATCGAGCCGATCGCGGGTAGCGAGAGCGTCGCCTGACCACCTCCCCCATCGCTGGCACGACCGTGACCGACACCGCCCTTCCCGAACGCCTGGCCCGCGCGATCGCGCTCGCGGGGCCGATGTCGGTCGCGCAATATATGGCAGCGGCGAACGCGCATTATTACGCCACGCGCGATCCGCTGGGCGCGGGCGGCGACTTCACCACCGCGCCGGAGATCAGCCAGATGTTCGGCGAACTGATCGGCCTGTGGTGCGCCGACCTGTGGGACCGCGCGGGCCGCCCGGATGTCGCCTGGGTCGAGCTGGGCCCCGGCCGCGGCACGCTCGCCGCCGATGCGCTGCGCGCCATGGCGAAGGCGGGGCTCGCGCCGCCGGTGCATTTCGTCGAGACGAGCCCCGTGCTGCGCGAGGCCCAGGCGATGCGCGTGCCGGAGGCGCAGTGGCATGATTCGATCGACACGCTGCCGGCCGATCGCGCGCTGATCGTCGTGGCCAACGAGTTCTTCGACGCGCTTCCTATCCGCCAGCTCGTCAAGCGGCAGGGCTGGCACGAGCGGCTGGTCGCCGCGCAAGACACGCTGTTCCTGCCGATCGCAGGCAAGCCGCTGCCCGACGCCGTGATCCCCGAGGCGCTGCGCGACGCCGCGCCGGGGTCGATCATCGAGACCTCGCCCACTTCGGTCGCGGTCATGCGCGGGTTCGCCGGGCGGATCGCACGCGGCGGCGGCGCGCTGCTCGCGATCGATTACGGCTATGAGGGGCCCGCGATCGGCGACACGCTGCAGGCGGTGCGTGGCCATGCGCATGCCAATCCGTTCGCGTCGCCGGGCGAACAGGATCTCACCGCGCATGTCGATTTCGCCACGCTCTCCGCCGCGGCGAAGGGCGCGGGCGCGGTGGCCTGGGGGCCGATCGCGCAGCGCAACCTGCTGGGTGGCCTCGGCATCGACCAGCGCACGGCCACACTCGCCCGCGGCGCGCCCGAACGGGCCGAAGCGCTGCTGGCGGACCGCGCCCGGCTGATGGAGGCGATGGGCGATCTGTTCCGCGCGCTCGCGGTCACCGCGCCTGGGTGGCCCGTGCCGGCAACCTTCGCATGATCGCCTGTCGCGACGCCGTTCCAGCCGATGCCGCGTGCCTCGCCGATCTCAGCACGCGCGCCTTCATCGAGACTTTCGGGCATCTCTATAGCCCCGAGAACCTCGCCGCCTTCCTCGAGAAGCTGAGCGTAGCGCGCTGGGCCGACGAACTGGCCGACCCGGCGCTGCGCGTGCGGCTGGCGGAGGATGAGGGCATCGCCGCCGGCTTCGCCAAGATCGGGCCGCCGTCACTCCCCTTCACGCCGCGGGGCCCGTCGGCCGAGCTGCGCCAGCTCTACGTCCTCACGCCATGGCAGGGTGCCGGCGTGGCGCATCAGTTGATGGACTGGGCGATCGACGCCACCCGGTCGCTTGGCGCCGCCGATCTTTATCTGTCGGTCTTCGTCGACAATGCGCGCGCGCGGCGCTTCTACCAGCGCTATGGCTTCGAGCGGGTCGGCACCTATGATTTCATGGTGGGCACGCACCGCGACGAGGATGATGTGATGAGGCTGGCGTTATGACCGACCCGATCCGCGCGCGTGCACTGGGGGCTTTGCCGCACGGCTTTTTTGGCCGGCGCGGCGGCGTCTCGACGGGTGCCTATGCCAGCCTGAACGTCGGCGTCGGCTCGGACGACGATCCCCAGGCGGTGGCGCAGAACCGGCTGATCGCCACCCGCGCGGTGCGGCCGGGCGCCGCGCTCGTCACGCCCTATCAGGTCCATTCGGCGGATGCGGTCACGATCCTGGTGCCGCCCGCCGATGGCCACCGCCCGCAGGGCGATGCGCTGGTGACCGATCGGCCGGGCCTCGCGCTGGGCATCCTGACCGCGGACTGCGCGCCGGTGCTGCTGGCCGATGCGCAGGCGGGCGTGGTCGCCGCCGCCCATGCCGGGTGGAAGGGCGCGATCGGCGGGATCACCGACACGACGATCCTGGCGATGGAGGCGATCGGCGCCGATCGCGGCCGGATCGTCGCCGCGATCGGCCCCTGCATCGCACGCGCCTCCTACGAGGTCGATGCCGCGTTTCTGCGCCGCTTCGCCGCGGACGATCCCGAAAACGAGCGTTTCTTCGCCGATGGCCGCCGCGCCGACCATTACCAGTTCGATCTCGAGGCCTATGTCGCGCACCGGCTGGCCGGGGCGGGGGTCGGCCGGATCGAGGCGCTGGGGATCGACACCTATGCCGATGCGGACGGCTTCTTCAGCTATCGGCGCGCCACGCACCACGGCGAAGGCGACAATGGCCGCCAGATCGCGATCATCGCGGTGGAATAGTTTCGCCCGACACCATCTCCGGGCCTATGCGTTCTGCAACCGAGGAGAATGGCGATGCCCGAATTCGACGAGACCGAAGCCGACCTGACCGGCGTTGCGCCGCGAATCGCGCCCAAGCCGACGGTCGAGCAAATCGGCGGCCGCAAGCTGAAGCCCTCCACGCTGATGATGGGCCACGGCTATGATCCGATGCTGTCGGAAGGGTCGCTGAAGCCGCCGATCTTCCTCACCTCCACCTTCGTCTTCCCCAATGCCGCGGCGGGCAAGCGCCATTTCGAGGGCGTGACCGGCAAGCGCCCGGGCGGCGCGGAGGGGCTGGTCTATTCGCGCTTCAACGGCCCGAACCAGGAAATCCTGGAGGATCGCCTGGGCGTCTGGGAAGAGGCGGAGGATGCGCTCGCCTTTTCGAGCGGCATGTCGGCGATCGCCACGCTGTTCCTGGCGATGGTGAAGCCGGGCGACACGATCGTCCATTCGGGCCCGCTCTATGCCGCCACCGAAACGCTGATCGGCCGTATCCTAGGCAAGTTCGGCGTGAAATGGCTCGATTTCCCCGCCGGCGCCACGCGCGAGGAGATCGACGCGGTGCTGGGCGAGGCGGCCAGGGGCCATGTCGCGCTGATTTATCTGGAAAGCCCGGCGAATCCCACCAACGCGCTGGTCGACGTGGAGGCGGTCGCCGCCAGCCGCGACGCGATCTTCGGTGACGAGAAGCCGCCGATCGCGATCGACAACACGTTTCTCGGGCCGCTCTGGCACCAGCCGCTGAAGCACGGCGCCGATATCGTGGTCTACAGCCTGACCAAATATGCCGGCGGGCACAGCGACCTGGTGGCGGGCGGCGTGCTGGGGTCGAAGGCGCATATCGACGTGATCCGATCGATGCGCAACACGATCGGCACGATCACCGATCCCAACACCGCATGGATGCTGCTCCGCAGCCTTGAGACGCTCGAGCTGCGGATGAGCCGCGCCGGCGAGAATGCGGTGAAGGTCTGCGCCTTCCTGCGCGACCATCCCAAGGTGGAGCGCGTCGGCTATCTGGGTTTCCTGGCGGACACGCCGGGCATGGAGCGGCAGGCCGATATCTATCGGCGCCACTGCACCGGTGCCGGCTCCACCTTCTCGCTCCTCGTCAAGGGCGGCGAGACCGAAGCCTTCGCGTTTCTCGACGCGCTCAAGATCGCCAAGCTCGCGGTCAGCCTTGGGGGCACCGAGACTCTGGCCAGCCACCCCGCCGCGATGACTCATCTGTCGGTGCCCGAGGCGCGCAAACAGGCGCTCGGCATCACCGACAATCTGGTGCGCATCTCGATCGGCGTCGAGGATGCCGATGATCTGATCGCGGACTTCGACCAGGCGCTGGCGGCGGTGTAGGCTCGCGCCCTTGCCTCGATGCTGCATCGCGGCGATGATGCGGGCATGACCATGCCCGACTTCATCGCCGGCCTGCCCAAGGCCGAACTTCATCTCCATATCGAGGGAAGCCTCGAGCCCGAGCTGATGTTCGCGCTGGCACGGCGCAACGGCGTGGACATTCCGTTCGCCGATGTCGAGGCGGTGCGCGCCGCCTACAGCTTCTCGCGGTTGCAGGATTTTCTCGACATTTATTACAAGGGCGCGGACGTGCTGCGCGAGGAGCGCGACTTCCACGATCTCGCCATCGCCTATTTCGATCGCGCCGCGGCGGACGGCGTGGTCCATGCCGAGATCATGTTCGATCCGCAGACCCACACCGCGCGCGGGATCGCGTTCGACACGGTGATCCGCGGCCTGCTCTCGGGCATGGCGGAGGCGGAGGCGCGCCACGGGCTCACCTCGGCGCTGATCCTGTGCTTCCTGCGCCATCTCGACGAGGCGGATGCGTTCGCGACGCTGGAGATGGCGAAGCCCTGGGTGGACCGGATCGCCGCAGTAGGCCTCGATTCCTCCGAGCTCGGCCATCCCCCCGCCAAGTTCGCGCGCGTCTTCGCCGCCGCCGCCGCGCTCGGCCTGCGCCGCGTGGCGCATGCCGGCGAGGAGGGACCACCGGAATATGTCCACGAAGCGCTCGACCTGCTGCACATCGATCGGCTCGACCATGGCAATCGCAGCCTGGAGGATCCCGTGCTCGTGGCCCGCCTCGCACGCGAGGGGATGACGCTGACGGTGTGCCCGCTGTCCAACCTGAAGCTCTGCGTGGTCGACACGATGGACGCGCATCCGATCGACCGGATGCTGCGCGAGGGGCTGCGCGCGACGATCAATTCAGACGATCCCGCCTATTTCGGCGGCTATATCGCCGACAATTACCGTGCGGCCGCCGATGCGCGCGGGCTCGACCGGCGCGATCTCGCGACGCTCGCGCGCAACAGCTTCCTTGGCAGCTTCCTGCCCGACGCGGCGGTGGCAAAGCACCTCGCCGCGCTCGACGCCTATGTCGCCGCCGCCTGATGCCGGTCTTCACGCACGTCCCGCAGGACGAGTTCGTCGCCGGCGTGAAGACGCTGGCCGCGGCCCTCGCCGCCGATCCGGCATGGACGCCCGATTTCCTGATCGGCGTCGGCCGCGGCGGGCTGGTGCCTGCGGTGTTCCTCAGCCATGCGAGCGGCCTGCCGATGCTGTCGGTCGATTATTCGAGCCAGGTGGAAGAATTTGCCGAAGCCCCGCTCGCTAGGCTTGCCGATCGCACCCGCGCGGGCGAGCGGCTGTTGTTCCTCGACGACATCAACGATTCGGGGCGGACCATCGCCCGGCTCCGCGCGGCGCTCGCCGCCGGGAATGCGGCGCCGGGCGCGGTGCGCTTCGCGGTGCTGATCGACAATCGCAGCTCGACCGAAGGCGTCGACTACCGCGCGCGAACGATCGACCGCGCCGTCACCAAGGACTGGTTCGTCTTTCCCTGGGAGGCGGTGGCGCCGCAGGCCGCACTCGACGGCGATGCCGCCGCGGTGCCCGAACGCATCGCCTGACCGCCGGCAGCGCGCGTCAGCCGTCGCTGGCGCGCTCGATATCGGCGCCCACCGCGGACAACTTTTCCTCCAGCCGTTCATAGCCGCGATCGAGGTGATAGACGCGGCTGACCTGCGTCTCGCCCTCGGCCGCGAGCCCCGCCAGGATCAGGCTCATCGACGCACGCAGATCGGTCGCCATCACCGGGGCGCCGGTCAGCGTCGGCACGCCGCGCACCACCGCGGTGCGCCCGCTGACATGGATGTCGGCGCCCATCCGCGCGAGTTCGGGCACGTGCATGTAGCGGTTCTCGAAGATCGTCTCGGTCAGCACGCTGGCGCCGTCCGCCTTGCACAGCATCGCCATGAACTGCGCCTGCATGTCGGTCGCGAAGCCCGGATAGGGCGCGGTCGACAGCGTCAGGGGCCTTAGCGGCCCGTCCGCGGAGACGCGCAGGCCGTCGTTCAGCGGCTCGACCGACACGCCCGCCTCGACCAGCGCGGTGATCGTCGCGCCCATGTCCTCGGCCGCCACGCCGATCAGGTCGAGGCTGCCGCCGGTGATCGCGGCGGCACAGGCATAGCTGCCCGCCTCGATCCGGTCGGGCATCACGCGGTAGGTGGCGCCGTGCAGCCGATCCACGCCCTCGATCTCCAGCGTCTCGGTGCCGATGCCCGCGATCCGCGCGCCCATGGCGACGAGGCAGTTGCACAGATCGACGATCTCGGGCTCGCGCGCGGCATTCTCGATCCGGCTCGATCCGCGCGCCGTCACCGCCGCCATCACCACATTCTCGGTCGCGCCGACCGACACCACGGGAAAGCTGTAGCGCCCGCCCGCAAGACGCCCGCCGGGCGCGGTCGCCTTGACGTAACCCGCCGCCAGCTCGATCTGCGCGCCGATCGCCTCCAGCGCCTTCAGGTGCAGGTCGATGGGGCGATTGCCGATCGCGCAGCCGCCGGGCAGCGACACCGTCGCCTCGCCCGCGCGTGCCAGGATCGGCCCCAGCACCAGGATCGACGCGCGCATCTTGCGCACGATGTCATAGGGCGCCTCGGTCGAGGTGAGCCGCCCGGTGCGGATCGTCATCACCCGGCCGAAATCCTCGGGCCGCGAACCCTCGATCTTGGTCGAGGCGCCGAGCTGGTTGAGCAGATGCCCGAACCCGTCGACATCGGCCAGCCGCGGCAGGTTGCGCAACGTCATCGGTTCGTCGGTAAGCAGCGCGCAGGGCATCAGCGTGAGCGCGGCGTTCTTGGCGCCGGAGATCGGCAGGCGGCCATTCAGGCGGTTGCCGCCACGGATGAGGATACGGTCCATCACCCCCGTCTATCGCGCCCTGCCGATCGTGCAAGCCGCGCCGCACCCGACCGGCGCTTGATATATTTTAATGCGCGGGTTTCGGCGCTTTGCTTTCAGCCGGGTACATGGGGGGAACATCTGAGTGCCCGAACGTTACTTCGCCGAGCGGCTTGGCGATCTTATCGAACTCACGCCGGACGAACGCGTCGCGATCGACCAGCTGACCGAACGCGAGCGCATCGTGCGCCGCGGGCAAATTCTTCTGCGCGAACACGACCCGGTCACCGAGCTGTTCGTACTGAAAAGCGGCATGATGATGAGCTATGTGCTGCTCCACGACGGCAGCCGGCAGATCCTGCGTTTTCTGTTCCCCGGCGACCTGCTCGCGCTGTCGGCGCTCGCCTATCGCCAGTCGCCCGAGACGCTGACCGCGCTCACCGATTGCACCGTGTGCCCCTTCGAGCGCGGCGCCTTCACGCGTGTGCTCGGCGAGCATCCCCGGCTCGCCACTGCGGTGATCGTGCTGAACCAGATCGAGCGCGTCGCCCTCACCGACCGGCTGGCGGGCCTGGGGCGGACGTCGGCCAAGGCCCGCATCGCCGCGCTGCTGCTCGAGATCCGCGATCGCCTCGCCCGCACCAACCGCGCGATCGGCAAGACCTTCGTGCTGGGGCTGACCCAGGAGGAGATCGGCGACGCGACGGGGCTCACCTCGGTCCATGTCAACCGCATGTTGCGCGAACTGGAAGACGAGGGGCTGATCGCACGCGACGGCGGCCGGGTCACGCTGCTCGACGAACGAACGCTCGCGCGCGCCGCGCATTATGCCGATCGCACGACCAAGCGCGATTTCGGCTGGCTGGCCGCCGATACCTGACCGATCCGCGGGGGCGCCGCGCCGTTACGCCTTTTCCAGCGTGCATTGCAGCGGATGCTGATTCTGCCGGGCGAAATCCATCACCTGGCCCACCTTGGTCTCGGCGACTTCGTAGCTGAAGACCCCGCAGACCCCCACGCCCTTCTGGTGGACGTGGAGCATCACGCGCGTGGCGGCTTCCATGTCCATCCGGAAGAAGCGCTGGAGGCACAGCACGACGAATTCCATCGGGGTGTAATCGTCGTTGAGCATCAGGACGCGGTAGGGCGTCGGCTGCTTGGTCCGGCTGCGCGTCTTGGTCGCGATCCCGATCCCGGTGCCGTCGTCCTGATCGTCGCGGCGTTCGGCCATATGAATGATTGGGGCTTGCATGATGTGCCCTGAAATATGGCACGCCCCGCCCTCAGGGCAAGGGCCGATGACGTGGAAAAGGGCGGCCGTCCGTTCCGACGACCGCCCTTTTCCGACGTCCAGGCGATCGGCGCTCAGGCGGCGATCTTCATCTTCTCGGCGGCGAGCGCGACGCGGTTCGAAATCGGCTGCGCGACCTCGCCGGCCAGCTTCAGCATCGTCTCGGTGTTCTTCGACGTCTCGGCGACCATCGAGTCGAACATCTGGCGCATGAAATCGCTCTGGAGCTTCAGGAACTCGGTCGGCGACTTCACGCTGGCCATGGTTCGCGCGGCGGCGGCGACGCCCTCGAACGACTTGCGGCCGTAATCCGCGGCGTCCTGGCCGATCGTCTCGAAACCGCGCGCCGCGATCTTCGACGATTCGACGATCGCCTCGACATTGCCCTTGCCGAAGGCGTTCAGCTCTTCGATCATCTTCGCGCCCTTTTCCATTGCGCCCTTGGCACGATCGTTCAGATCGCCGAACACGGCCTGGGCCTTGTCCTGAACGTCGGCGGTGGTGTCGGCGGCGGCGGTGAACGTGCTGCTGTCCATGATGCTATCCTCGTGCGTGGGGGCCGCGGGGATCGCGGCGGCTGTGGTTTCGGTAACGGGCAAAGCCCTGGGCTTGGCCCGGCTCCGCTTGGGATTGGCGAAGGGCACGCCGCTGTCGACGGGGCCCGCATGCGCGATCGTCTCGACGATCGCCGCCTGGGCGGCGTCGGCATCAGCCTCGGGGGTGATCGGCGTCTCGGCGTTCACAGTCCTGCTCCAATCCTCTGCTGCAGTGCACAATAAACGTTCGACGATTTGGTTGCAAGCGGCTTATGTTGCAGCGCACCATTTTCTCACCGCATCCGAACATAGTCGCCGGGCGCGTCGGCGAGCGGCGGATAGGCGCCCTCTCCCGGGATCCGCGCACCGTCCGCCGCGACGCTGTCCGCGCCGTGGCCGCGCAGCCAGGCGAGCCAGTGCGGCCACCAGCTCCCCTTCGTCTCGGTGGCGCCCGCGAGGAATTCACCGACCGTCCCGGTGCGATCCGGGTTGGTCCAAAATTGGTATTTGCCCGAGGCGGGCGGGTTCACGACGCCTGCGATATGGCCCGACCCCGCGAGCACGAACGTGACCGGCCCCGACAGGGCATGAGTCAGCTTGAACACGCTGGCGGCAGGCGCGATGTGATCCTCGCGCCCCGCCTGGACATAGGCGGGCGTCGTCACGCGCCGCAGATCGATCGCCACCCCGCCCACCGACAGCGCGTCCGGCTCGATCAGCCGGTTGTCGCGGTAGAGATCGGCGAGATAGCTGCGGTGCCAGGTGCCCGGCAGATTGGTGGTGTCGCCGTTCCAGTGGAGCAGGTCGAACGCCGCATAGTCGTTGCCGAGCAGATAATTGTTGGTGACGTAGTTCCAGATCAGATCCTGGCCGCGGAGCGCGTTGAACGTCATCGCCATGAACCGCCCGTCGAGGAACCCGTCGGGCGACAATTGATCGGTCAGCGCGATCAGCGCATCGTCCACCAGCAGTTTCAGCTCGCCGGCCTCGGAGAAATCGACCTGCGCGGTGAAGAAGGTGGCGCTCGCCACCCGGTCGGCTTCGCCGCACGCCGCCTGCACCGCGAGCGTGGCGGCAAGGGTGGTGCCCGCCACGCAATAGCCGATGGCATGGACCGCGGGCACCGCCAGCAGCGCGCGCACCGCATCGATCGCCCCGCGCTGCGCCGCGACATAATCGTCCCAGGCGACATCGGCCATGCTCGCATCCGCCGATTTCCACGAGACCATGAAGACGGAGAGCCCCTCGCCCACCGCCCAGCGGATGAAGCTTTTCTCGGGCGTCAGATCGAGGATGTAGAAGCGGTTGATCCAAGGCGGAAAGATCACGAGCGGGATCGCCAGCACCGAGGGCGTCGTCGGCGCGTAATGGATGAGCTCGTAGAGCGGTGTGCGCAGGATCACCTTGCCGGGCGTGGTGGCCAGGTTGCGGCCCAGCTCGAACGCGCCGGGGGCGACGTGCGTCATCTGCCCGCGCGACAGGTCGCCGAGCAGATTGGCGAGCCCCTTCAGCAGATTCTCGCCGCCGGTCTCGATCGTCTTCGCGATCACTTCGGGGTTGGTCGCGGCGAAGTTGCTCGGGCTCATCGCATCGATCCAGCCGCGCACCCCGAAGCGCAGCCGATCGCGCTGCGCCGGATCGATCCCCTCCAGCGCGTCGATGCTGGCGAACACCTGTTCCGCGATCAGGCCATAGCTGCGGCGGATGGTCGCGAAGAGCGGATCGTCGCGCCACGCATCCGCCTTGAAGCGCCGGTCGCGCTCGGGTGCCGCCGGTGTCTTGGATGCCGGCTCGGCGGGGAGCAGCATGCGCTGCCACAGCGTCATTCCCTCGATCCAGCCGTCGCGCAGGCGTTCCAGCGTGGCGGGATCGGTGAAGCCCGGGATCCCCGGCAGGCCGGCGGGCACCGCGAACCGCTCTTGCAGCATCCGCTGCGCATCGCCGATCACGGCGGCCCAATGGCGCGGATCGGCCAGGTTCGGCGGTTCGGGCGCATCGACCATGGACATCCTCTCGCGTTGGATTCGCAGTCTAGCGACAAGAACGCGCGACGTCATGCGTCGGCCGCAGCGACGGCACGAGACGCCCCCTCCGCCTTTCGCGCCCGCACCGGCTGGGTTAGGAAGCCCATTCACGAAAGGCCCATCCATGTCCGACGACGAGTTCTACCGCATCAAGCGCCTGCCCCCCTATGTCATCGCCGAGGTGAACGGCATGCGGGCGGCGGCGCGCGCGGGCGGCGAGGACATCATCGATCTGGGCATGGGCAATCCCGATCTGCCGCCGCCGCCGCACGTGATCGAAAAGCTGATCGAGGTGGCGAGCAAGCCCGACGCGCACGGCTATTCGCAATCGAAGGGCATTCCGGGCCTGCGCCGCGCCCAGGCCAATTATTACGGCCGCCGCTTCGGCGTGGACATCGATCCCGAGACCGAGGTCGTCGTCACCATGGGTTCGAAGGAGGGGCTGGCGAGCCTCGCCACCGCGATCACCGCACCGGGCGACGTGGTGCTGGCGCCCAACCCCAGCTATCCCATTCACACCTTCGGCTTCATCATCGCCGGCGCCACGATCCGCGCGGTGCCGACGACGCCCGACGACGCCTATTTCGCAAGCCTGGAGCGCGCGATGGCGTTCACCGTGCCGCGCCCCAGCGTGTTGGTGGTCAACTATCCGTCCAACCCCACCGCCGAGACGGTCGATCTCGCCTTCTACGAACGGCTCGTCGCCTGGGCGCGCGAGAACCAGGTGTGGATCGTCTCCGACCTCGCCTATTCCGAACTGTATTTCGACGGCAAGCCGACCGTGTCGATCCTGCAGGTGAAGGACGCCAAGGACGTCGCGATCGAATTCACCTCGCTCAGCAAGACCTATTCGATGGCCGGCTGGCGGATGGGCTTCGCGGTCGGCAACAAGAAGCTGATCGCGGCGATGACGCGGGTGAAATCCTATCTCGATTACGGCGCGTTCACCCCGATCCAGGCAGCGGCCTGCGCCGCGCTCAACGGCCCGCAGGACATCGTCGAGAAGAACCGCCAGCTCTATCACAAGCGCCGCGACGTGCTGGTCGAGAGCTTCGCGCGCGCCGGCTGGGACATTCCCTCGCCCGCGGCGTCGATGTTCGCCTGGGCGCCGCTGCCGCCGGCGCTCGCGCACCTAGGCAGCCTTGAGTTCTCCAAACAATTACTCACCCGCGCACACGTCGCGGTCGCGCCGGGCGTCGGCTATGGCGAGAACGGCGAAGGCTTCGTAAGGATCGCGATGGTGGAGAACGAACAACGGCTGCGGCAGGCCGCGCGCAACGTGCGCCGCTATCTCGCCAGCATGGGCGTCAACACGCCTACGCAGACGCCGGGCTGAGCGTCCTGCACATCAATCCCTATTATTCGATCGCCGGCGTCGTCGTCGGGCTGCTCGTCGGGCTGACGGGCGTCGGCGGCGGATCGCTGATGACGCCGCTGCTCGTGCTGGTGTTCGGCTTCCATCCGGCGACTGCGGTCGGCACTGATCTTCTCTATGCGTCGGCCACCAAGACGGTGGGCACGACGGTGCATGGCTGGCGCGGCACGGTCGACTGGCGCGTCGTGCGGCGGCTCGCCACCGGCAGCATCCCGGCGACGCTCGTCACCTTGCTCCTGCTCGGCCATGCTGGCGAGCGGTCGGCGGCGGTCGACCACGTCATCACGGTGGTGCTCGGCACCACCCTGGTCGTCACCGCGATCGCCACCCTGTTCCGCGCGCGTCTGGTCGGATGGCTGACGCCGCGCATCGGTACGGTAGAGGGGCCAAACCGCGCCGCGCTCACCATCCTGCTCGGCGCGCTGCTGGGCGTGCTGGTGTCGCTCACCTCGGTCGGCGCGGGCGCATTGGGGATGACGGCGCTGCTCGTGCTCTATCCGCAATTGCCGATCAACCGGCTGGTGGGATCCGACATCGCCCATGCGGTGCCCCTGACGCTCGTCGCCGGGCTCGGTCATTGGGCGCTCGGCGCGGTCGATCTCGCGCTGCTCGGATCGCTGCTGACGGGATCGATCCCGGGTATCGTCGCGGGCAGCCTGCTGGCCTCGCGCGTGCCCGATCGCGTGCTCGGGCCGATCCTCGCGGCGACTCTCGCGGTGGTGGGCGCCAAGCTGCTGCTCTGAATGAAGACGGCGCTTGAGAGGGATGGCGTTATCTCGCTCCGTTCGTGCCGGGCCTGCCCAAGCACGTTTTCCGCAGGCGAGCCTTCGCAATGCGGGACAGGCTCAAACGGCGCTGTGTGACTACACCCGCACCGCGCCCGCCGCGCGGACGTCCGCGATGGTCGGATAGCCGTTCACCGCCATCAGCAGATCCGCCTCCGCCAGCAGGCAGCGCAGCACATGCGCGCAGCCCGCCGCGCCGTCGAGCGCAAGGCCATAGGCATAAGGCCGCCCCACCCCGACGGCCCGCGCGCCCATCGCCAGCGCCTTCACGATATCGGTGCCCGATCGCACGCCCGAATCGAACAGCACGGGCACGTCGCCCGCCGCCTCGACCACGGCGGGCAGCAGGTCGATCGCAGCGATCCCGCCATTTGCCTGGCGCCCGCCATGGTTGGAGCAATAGATCCCGTCCGCGCCCTCGCCCACCGCGCGGCGGGCATCGTCGGGATGGCAGATCCCCTTCAGGACGATCGGCAGCGTGGTCAGCGAGCGCAGCCACGGCATGTCAGCCCAGGTGAGCACCTTGCCGAAGGTCTGCGCCCACGCCTGGATCGCGGCGGCGGGGTCCTGCTCGGGCGGCTTGGCAAGCCGGGCGCGAAAGACCGAGTCGGTGAAATAATTGCGCAGCACCGCGCCGCGCAATTGCGGGAAGTTCGCGACGTTCAGGTCGCGTGGCCGCCAGCCCGTCACCCAGGTGTCGAGCGTCACCACGATGCCCTTGTACCCCGCCGCCTCCGCGCGCGACACGAGGCTGGCGGCGAGGTCCTTGTCCTTGGGGGTGTAGAGCTGGAACAGGCCGGGCGTGTCGCCGCATGCCGCGGCCACGTCCTCGAGCGGATCGTTGGAGAGCGTGGAGGCGATCAGCGGCACCCCCGTCTCGGCGGCGGCGCGCGCGGCGGCCAGGTCGCCATGCCCGTCCTGCGTGCAGATCCCGATCACCCCCACCGGCGCCATGAACAAGGGCGACGGCAGCGCCATGCCGAACAGATCGACCGACAGATCGCGCCGCGTCGCGTCCACCATCATCCGCGGCACCATGCCCCAATGGCCGAACGCGTCCGCGTTGCGGCGCTGCGTTTGTTCGTCGCCGCAGCCGCCCTGGACATAGGTGAGCACCTGGGGCGGCATCGCCGCGGTGGCGCGCGCCTCCAGCAGCGCGAAATCGACGGGCACGCGCGGCACGATGCCGGCAAGCCCCGCGCCGTAGATCGTGTTCTGGTAGTCACCATAATGGGGCATGGTTCGGATCCTCTGCGCCCCGTCTCGCCGCGGGGTCCGCGCCAGCCTGCCCCCGCGCGCCCGCTACTGCAAGCCGTGCCGCACCAGCATCGCCGCCGGATCCGGATCGCGGCCCATGAACGCGCGGAAGCTGTCGATCGCCGGGCGGCTCGCCCCGCGCGACAGGATCTCTGCACGCAGCCGATCGCCCGTCTTGCGGTCGACCAGCCCCGCCACCACGAACGCGCCGAACGCGTCGGCGGCGAGCAGCTCGGCCCAGAGATAGCTGTAATAGCCCGCCGCATAACCGCCCGCGAAGATGTGGCTGAAGCCATGCGCGAAACGGTGCCACTCGGGCGGCCGCGTCACCGCCACCTCGTCGCGCACCGCATCGTGCACGGCGATCGGATCGTCGCCGAGCGTGCCCAGATGCAGCAGCAGGTCGAACATCGCGAATTCCACCTGGCGCAGCAGCCCCAGCCCCGCCTGGAAGCGCCGCGCGCCGAGCATCCGTTCGAACAGATCGGCCGGCAGCGGCTCGCCCGTCCGATAATGGCCCGACATCCCCGTCAGCACCTTCGGATCCCAGGCGAAGTCTTCCATCAACTGGCTCGGCAGCTCGACCGCATCCCATTCGAAGCCGGTGATACCGCCGATGATCGGCCGCTCGATCAGGCCGAACAGATGGTGGAGGCAGTGGCCGGTCTCGTGCAGCAGCGTGCCGACGTCGTTGTGGCTCAGCAGCGAGGGCGTCGTCTCGCCCGCCGGCGCGAAGTTGCAGGTGAGATAGGCGACCGGCACGCCCGATCGCTCGCCGTCCGCGATGCGCGATCGCGCCTGCGCCATCCATGCGCCGCCCCGCTTGCCGGTGCGTGCGTGGAGATCGACGTACAGCCCGGCGAATACGCTGCCATCTGCATCGCGCAGATCGTAGAAATGCGCATCGGCATGCCACAATGCCACGTCGGTGCGCTCCACCAGCGTGATCCCGAACAGGTCGGTCAGCAGCGTCTTCCACCCTGCGACGACGCGCTCGACCGGGAAATAGGCGCGCACCGCCTGCTCGTCGATCGCGTAGCGCGCCTGGCGCAGGCGATTGGAGGCGAAGCCCATGTCCCAGGGCTGGAGATCGGCGATGCCCAGATGCTCGGCGGCATAGGCGCGCACTTCGGCCAGCTCGGCCTCGGCAAACGGCCGCGCGCGCCGTGCGAGGTCGCGCAGGAAGGCGAGGATCTCGTCAGCATCCTCGGCCATCTTGGTCGACAGCGATAGGGCGACGGGATCGGCATAGCCGAGCAGCGCGGCGCTTTCGCGGCGCAGCTCGAGGATGCGCGCGATCCGCGGGCCGTTGTCGTATGCGCCGGCGTTCGGTCCCTGATCGGACGCGCGCGTGCCATAGGCACGGTAGACGCGCGCGCGCAGATCGCGGTTTTCGCAGAAGCTGAGGATCGCGCTGACGCTCGGCTGCTGGAGCGTCACGAGCCAGCCCTCCAGCCCCTTGGCCCGCGCCGCCGCGGCGAACATGTCCTTGTCCGCATCCGACAGGCCGGCGAGCAGCGCGGGGTCGGTGACGTGCTCGCTCCACGCCTCGGTCGCGTCCAGCACGGCGCTCGAAAAGGCGTTGGCCAATGCCGACAGCTCGACCTGCACCGCACCGAAGCGTTCGCGCGCCGCCGCGTCCAGACCGACGCCCGACTGTTCGAAACCGCGGATCGCGCGGATCACCGCGGCCTGGTCCACCCCCGACAGATCGGCGAAGCCCGACGAATCACGCAGCGCGGTCAGCACTTCGAACAGCTCGCGATTCTGCCCCATCCGCATGCTGGTCTCGACGAGCCGCTGCTGCCCCTCGGCATGCGCGGCGCGCAGCGCGGGCGTGTCCGCCACGCCGTGCAGGTGCGACACGGTGGACCATAGCGCGTCGAGATCGGTGTCGATCCGCTCCAGCGGCAGCCAGGCGGCGGCGAAATCCGTAGGCCGCGCGGCGACCAGGCCGTCGACCGCGGCGTCCTGCCGCGCGATCAGTGCGTCGAGCGCGGGAGCGATCTGCTCCGGCGCGAATTCGGTGAAACGGGGCAGGGAAACGGTGTCGAGCAGCGGATTCATGCGGGTTCCTCGTAGATCGCCACTATCTGGCCGCCGGCACCACGTCCCACAAGGGGTCGCTCACTGGGGACCGCTCACCGGGGTTCGGCTGCCGGCCGGACGAAGCGCCGGTCGCGCCGCAGCCACGCGACCGCGATGGTGCCCTCGCGCGGGGTGGCGAACACCGGCCGGTAATCGCGGGCGAGCGCGGCGGCGACGATGGCGTGCGTATCGGGATTCCACGGCGCGAGGGGCGCGGCGAGCGTCACGACGACGGGCGGGCGCTTGGCCATGATCCGGCGCACCTCGGCCGCCTCGTCCACCCCGCTCGCGCCCTGTTCGGGGGCATAGGCGAGCATCGAGGGAAAGGCATAGGCGGTGGGCGTGCACGCATGGGCGAGCAGATAGGTGACCGAATCGCCGGCAAAGACATAGGGGCAGCCGCCGGCGTCGTTCGCCGCCACCACGCGGCCCAGCGCCCGCGCGCCCGCGGCGTCGTTCGGCCGCAGCACCGCCTTGGCCACCAGCACCGCCATGCCGGCGGCGACCACCGCCGCCATCACGCGCGGCCGGCGCGCGAAGGTCGGCGCCGCCAGGATCGCGAGCGGCGCCACCAGGGGCAGCGCGTAATGATCGAAGAACGCGCCGATCATGACGTAACCCACCAGCCCCGCCGCGAGCCAGCCGAGCGCGATCCGCATTTCGGGCGTGCGCACGCGCCGCGTGGTGACCGCGGCGCACAGCACCAGCGGCGCGAGCTGCGCCCAGGTGCCCGACAGCCGCCCGACGATCTTGGCGGCAGGATAACCGCGGCGAAGCTGCACCGATCCGAAATTGGAAAACCAGAACAGGTCGAACACCGCCCGGCTGCGCATCGCGAAATCGGCGACGACCAGCGCGGTGGGTAACACGCCGAGCGCGATCCACAGCAACGCCGCGGGCACGATTCCCCACCGCGCCCCGGCCCTGCGGAGATACCGGAGATGGACGATCCCGAAGAACGCGCCCTCGACGAACGGCGTGTATTTGGTCTGGATCGCCAGGCCCGCCAGCAGGCACGCCGCCGCGCCGTTCGCGACGATCGCGCGCCGGGTGGCGAGCCCCGGCAGCCGCAGCGTCAGCAGCGCGGCCCCCGTCATGAACAGATTGTAGAACACCGGCGACTGCCCGCCCCGCCCGCTCAGCAGCGGCAGCCAGACGAGATAGGCGAGCCCCGCCCCCAAAGCGGCCAGCCGGCCCGCGCCCAGCATCCGCGCGCCCTTCGCCACCAGCATCGCGGTGGCGGCGGCGAAGAGCGTGGCGACGATCTGATAGGCGAGGATCCCGTCGCCCGGCAGCAGCCGCATCGCCGCATAGATCAGGAACAGACCGACGGGCTTGCGGTCCCACAGATCGACATAGGGCACCGCGCCGTGCAGCATCCGGTCGCCCACCAGCAGATAATATTGCTCGTCGACATGGATCACGGGATTGCCGAATTCCCAGCCCCTGAGCGCGAAGGCCGCGAGCAGCAGCAGCAGCGTGGCCGCATCCGCACGGCCCCGGTTCGATCGGACGTCCAGGGGCCCACTCCTCGCACCGCCGCGGCACCCCGCCGCATCGGCCGTGCAGTTGCCACAGATTGGGTATAAGAACCAACGGGATCTCGCTGCGGATCGGGGCGCGCGGCGTCGTCGTGATGGCGGGAGCCGAACGTGCAGGAAGCGCCCAACGTGCAGGAAGCCGTGCCATGAACCGTCCGATTCGAACCTTGCGCGGCTGGTCGATCCGCACCGCGGCGTTCGCGCACGCGATCGGCGGCGAGGGCACGCTGGTCGCGCGCTTCGGCGCACCGGCGATCGCGCTCGCGGTGCTGGCGGCGGCGGTGTTCGAGCTGCACGCGATGGACTGGCCGATGGTGCTGGCGATGGTGCCGACGCGGCCGCTGTTCTGGCTGGTGTTCGCGGTCGCCTATCTCGTGCCACCGGCGTGCGATTGGCTGATCTATCGCCGGATCTGGGCGATGCCGGCGCGCGGCCTGCTCGCTACGGTGCGCAAGATGGTCGGCAACGAATTGCTGTTCGGCTATGTCGGCGAGGCTTATCTCTATGCCTGGGCGCGGCGCGAGGGCCGGGTAAGCGCGCAGGCGTTCGGCGCGGTGAAGGACGTGTCGATCCTGTCCGCCGCGGTCGGCAACGGCGCCACCGCGCTGGTCGCGATCGCCGCGATCCCGGTGGTGCGCGCGCTTCACCTCCATCTGCCCGTCTGGGCGGTGCTCGTGTCGGGCGTGATCGTGCTCGCCCCGCCCGCCGCCGCGCTGTTCCTGCGCAAGGCGCTGTTCGGCCTGGCGCCGGCGCTGCTCGCCGAGATCACCGTGATCCATGCGGTGCGCGCCACCGCGACGATCGGGCTGACCGCCTTGCTCTGGCACCTCGCGCTGCCGCAGATCGCGGTCGGCTGGTGGCTGGTGTTCTCGGCGATGAAGCTGCTGATCTACCGGCTGCCGCTCATCTCGAACAAGGAGCTGGTGTTCGCCGGCATCACCGCCGCGCTGCTCGGCCGCACCACCGACGTCGCCGCGCTGATGACGATGATGGCCTCGATCCAGGTGGCGACGCATGTGCTGGCCGGTTTGGGCCTCGCCGCCGGGGATCTGGGCGGCGAGATCGCCCGCCGCGTGCGCCGGGCGCGGGGCCCGCACCGGCCGCTCACGCCCGCGCTCTAGGTCCTGCCCGGCCATTGCCGTGATGGGGTTCGCGCCGTAGGGCGTCGCGCCATGAACGATCCCGCCACGATCCGCCGCCTCTATGGCCGCCGCCAAGGCCACAAGCTGCGCGCCGGGCAGGCCGCCCTGGTCGAGGATACGCTCGCCGGCCTCAGCGTGCCCGAAGACGGGCCGATCGACGCGCCGCTGCTGTTCGGCGATGCGCGCCCGCTGCAGCTCGAGATCGGCTTTGGCGCGGGCGAGCATCTGGCCGCGCAGGCGGAGGCCAACCCCGATACCGGCTTCATCGGCTGCGAACCGTTCCTGAACGGCGTGGTCGGCGCGCTCGCCCACGTCCGTGAGCGCGCCCTGACGAATGTGCGCCTGCACATGGGCGACGCGCTCACCGTGATCGAGCGGCTGCCCGATGCCAGCCTGTCGCGCGTTTACCTCCTCCACCCCGATCCGTGGCGCAAGGCGCGCCATGCCAAGCGGCGGATGGTCAATCACGGCCCGCTCGACCTGATCGCGGCGAAGCTTGCGCCGGGCGCCGAATTTCGGCTCGGCACCGACGATCCCACCTATTGCCGCTGGGCGATGATGGTGATGAATACGCGCACCGATTTCGTCTGGCAGGCCCGCGGCCCCGCCGATTTCCTGACGCGCCCTGCCGACTGGCCCGAGACGCGCTACGAACGCAAGGCGCGCCGCCAAGGGCACGAGGTCTGGTATTTCCGGTATATCCGGCGATGATACGCCACGTTCGGCATCCGTTCACGCCTCACTAAGAGGACACCGCTTCCCCTCGTTCCCTTGCTGTTCCCGCAGCTTCCCGCTACGGTGATTGCCAGCGAGGTTCCGATATGGCTACAGGCAAGGCCAACAAGCGGACGGTCGATGCGCTCAAGCCTAGCGCTGGCGTTGCCTTCCTGTGGGACGACGATCTGAAAAGATTTGGGGCCAAGATCACGCCAGCCGGGGCCGTTGCCGATATCTATCAATATCGGATGGGCGGTCGCGAGGCGAAAACGCGCCGCTACACGATAGGCGCCCACGGCTCCCCATGGACGCGACCACTGCCCGAACTGAAGCCGAGCGCCTTGCAGTTCTGGTTGCGCAAGGGAGCGACCCGGCGGAGGCCGACAGAAGCGTCGGCAGGATGCCGTAAACCTCGCCTTTAACGCTTACGCCAACTCCTTCTATGACGGCTCTAAGGGCGATGGCTGGCGCAGACTGGTCGAACGATCGCTGCGGCTACATGCCACGCCCGTGCTTGGCAGCAAGGCGCTTCCAACAATCACGCGGGCCGATGTTGTCCCGGTGTTCGATGCCGGGCCGGTCGCTCAGCAGGCGTGACGGCGTAACGTGTTCGCGATCCTGCGCCGCCTGTTCAAGTGGGCGATCTGGCGCGGGGATCTGATGCGATCCCCGATGGAAGGTATGGAAACGCCTCCACCGGTAAAGGCGCGTGATCGCGTGTTAGCTGACGACGAGCTGCGCCGGGTCTGGCTGGCGGCGTCAAAATCGCATCGCTGTTTTGGGCCAATAGTCCGCCTACTGATCGCCACGGGCAGCGCCGGGAGGAAGTCACGGGCTTGGCGTGGGCGGAACTGGATAGGGCGGCAGCGGTCTGGCGCTTGCCGGGCGAGCGTACAAAGAATGGGGAGCCCACGATATTCCCGCTTCATGCCCTCGCAATCGCCGAATGGACAAGCTGGCAAGGCGCACCGCACGGCATCCAGCCTGCGGGTTAAAAAGGGGATCTTGGCCGCCTGATCGGCCGCACGAAAGGCGGCATGAACACCAAACTTCACGCCGTCAGCGATGCGAATGGCCGCCCTTTGAGCTTCTTCATGACCGCAGGCCAGGTAAGCGATTATACCGGCGCGGCAGCCCTGCTCGACGAGCTGCCCAAGGCACAGTGGCTGCTCGGCGACCGCGGATATGACGCCGGCAGGTTCAGGGACGCTCTCCAGGCCAAGGGCATCCAGCCCTGCATCCCTGGTCGTAAATCTCGGATTGCGCCTATCACGTATGACAAGCGCCGGTACCGCCGGCGCAGCCGCATCGAGATCATGTTCGGGCGTCTGAAGACTGGCGCCGGGTTGCTGCCCGCTACGACCGCTGCCCGACCGTGTTCCTCTCCGCCATCGCTCTCGCTGCCACCGTCATCTTCTGGCTATGACCAATGAGTCCTGAGCCTACGTAAAACAACACGGTAACAATTTGCTGCAATGCTCGCACCTTGCTCACACGGCGCAACTTCCGCAAGACTGACGTATCAGGCGATGCAGAGTTTTCCGTACAAAACAGAATGAGATAAGGTGGTGCCCCACAGAGGACAAAGCTGGGAACTCAGATCATTGGGAAATTGCGATCAGTCGCCGCTGACCTCGCCCTCATCGTCCGGCAGTTCCTCTCGGACGCGCCGGTTGCAAACGTCCTTCAGCACGTCCTCCATCTCGAACAGCAACGCACGACCCTCGTCCGTCTTCCCGTTGGTGTCGTCCTGGTCGGCCGCGAATAGCGCCTTGGCCAGCACGGCTAGGTCCATCAGCGACGCATAGCGCTCCTCACCCAGCTTCTTGCGGACGACCTCGAATCCGCCGGTCAGCGTGTGGAACTCGCTGTCGATGTTACGATTAGGAAAGTCGCCGAGGGGGTCCACGAACGTCGGAGCGTACAGAATCATTGATCCCAGCAGATCGTTGATCTCGCTCAGCGTTGCCGGGATGTAAGGCTTAGGATTGAAGTAGGGGTTCGGTCTGCTCATCGTTTCGTCTCCGGACGAGGAATAGCGTAGGTGTGGTCGGCTCCGAGCTGGCGCGGGCGGATGATGACCACGCGGATCGGACGGAAATCGGAGTCGAAGAATCCTCGAACCTGCGGTGTGCTCAGCGTCTTGCGGGTCAGGGTCACGTCGAACGCCACATCATCGACCCGCGCATCGGGACGGCGATAGGTGAGATCGCCGCCCGAACTGTTGTTCTCCCTCCGATTGACCCGCACCGGCCCAGCACCAGCCGAGTCGATGCCAGATTGATTATAACGCTCACGGAGACTGCGGCGAACCTGCCGATCAACAAAGTTTCCCAGCGCTTCCTGATCGGACAGCTTCGGCGTAAGCCGGCCCGCCTTGAGCAACGCAACTCCTTGATCATATGCCGTATCGGCGTTCCGCTGAACAAATCGCAGCGTCTCCACCTGAAGCGACCCATAATCGCCCCTCACGCGCGCAGTGACTGCAGCGCGCTGAAAACGCAGATCGTTCACCTTCGCTGTCAGGCCCTGTATCGTTTCGATCCGATTGCCGAGCGCGTCGGTCGGCACGATCTCGTCGTAATGCCAGGCAGGATCGATCGCCTTAATCTGAGCGGAAAGCTGCCGCGTTTGGTTTTGCAGCACCTCCGCGGTCATTGCGTCTGCGGGGCCGGTGAGATCGAAAAGTCAGCCAGCGCCCGAAAGCGCGCCGTTGTTCCTCCACGTCAATGTCCATGATGCCGCCCCGCTCCGTTGAGGCCGGAACATAAGAGCAACATTCTCCAACAAGTCAAGCCCAAACCGGCGCGCGCGCGTTCTCGAGCCGCCATCAGGTGCCCAGCTACGTCCTCTACGGTCTTAAATTCTAGAGTGTGGTGCCGCTTACAGGACTCGAACCTGTGACCCCCGCATTACGAAGAACCGGTTCGACTTCTAACTCCTTGGAGTTCAAGAGTTTTCTGCACGGTTTGATGGTTGTTTAACACTCGCAAGGCTTACAATGACAACCGTGCTTATCCCCTGCGCATGCTCGATCACACTCATTGCTCGACCATTCACAACCGGCGGACAAACCGTTTGCGTTGTCTCATTTCCCGGTCAGTTGGACGGACTCGGTCTCAATCAATGGAGATCGATAATGACGCTACTTTCCACCCTCACCTTCAATGCGGCTGACCCGGCTACTGTTCGCATCAAGGGTATCGTAACAATGCGTCAGAAGCTGATTGATCGTATCGATGATCAGATCTCGCTGGCGGAAGCTCGGCAGGCGGGTCAATCGTTCCAAAGGATCAAATATCGCCGCAGCCGAGACCTCGAAAACGATCAGGTTTCTGAAAACGCTATTCCGACCCGTGTCCGGCCATGGTGGATGGAGGATAAAGACGGCTCGATCCTCCTGTGGATCAAGTACGGAAACCACGTTCTCGAACTTCAAAAGGGCAAGGCGGCAATCAGGGTGAAAACCCGTGACAATCTGGTCAGCACGCTGGCCACCGTCCGAGACGCTGTTCGAGCCGGGGAGCTGGACACGGTGATCCTTGCAGCGGTGGCATCGTTCAAAACGCGATTTAGCAAGCCGGAGTGACATGCGATACGAAACAGGCGAGCGTCGTCGGCTGGCAGCTCGCCTGTACGTCGCATTTTGGTGGAAAGCGGAAGGGCAGCTTTCGGCGGAAGGCCAGCCTAGCTGCCGCTACCGGCGGTCACGGTCGGCTCAGGTCACCACCTGCTTGATGAGGTCGTGCGAGACGGGCTGCACCCCGCCGGCGTCGGGCTTCTGCGACTTATAACTGTAGGTCACCTTGCCATAAGCCAGCGAGATGTTCTCGGTCGGGAGATCCCCTTGCCCCCCGCCAATACTCACGTTGGAGACGATAATTCCCTCCATATCGATCTGAAGATAGAGGATCGAGGCATCATCGCCGTCAGAGCGGTAGCACGTCAGTGTTCCCTTGCTTATCTGCTTGCCGTTCCAGCAGTAT
>NZ_JALNUO010000050.1:0-527 GCF_026540835.1 Sphingomonas sp. GC_Shp_6
GCGTTAGCTGCCGATCGGCCAGGCCGGGTACCGGCGACGGCCGATGCGGGTACCTGACGATCTAAACGCGCTGGAACTCTGCCGCCAAGGCGGAGGTGATCTCCGCAGGGACGGCTTGAAGAAGGCTGTTTCCCTTGTCATATCTCGTTCATGATCATATTCCTTCTTCTCCTCGCTATGCAGTTCGGAGCCGACGAAGACGCCGTTCGGGGTGCCACGTCGGTAGGCGACCAACTGAGCGCCGGTCCATCTTTCCGGCGGGAGGGGCACACGTCTGTCGAATTCGCAATAGGAGCATCGCTTCAGGCTTGGCTAAATGCTTCCGTTGCCGTCGAACGTGTTGCAAAGCACACCAACGATCCCGCTCAAATAGCAGCCATTTGCTCACAGGAAGCTGACGATTTCCAGACTTTAGGGATCTATGCTTCCGGAGTTAACCCGTCCGTTGCTGTTATGCAGGCAGGCCTGCCGTCGCGCGTTGCCTCTGATTGGTACCGCCGTCGGCGGGGCAAACCGAAAGAGTGTAA
>NZ_JALNUO010000051.1:0-526 GCF_026540835.1 Sphingomonas sp. GC_Shp_6
GCGGGAGACGAAGCCATGAAACTGATGACCGGCAATTCGAACCTGCCCCTTGCGCAGGCGATCGCCGCCTATCTCGAGATCCCGCTGACCGATGCGCTGGTGCGCCGCTTCGCCGACGAGGAGATCTTCGTCGAGATCCGTGAGAATGTGCGCGGCGAAGACGTGTTCGTCGTCCAGTCGACCGGCTTTCCCGCCAACGACAATCTGATGGAGCTATTGATCTGCATCGATGCGCTCAAGCGCGCGTCGGCCCGCCGGATCACCGCGGTCATCCCCTATTTCGGCTATGCGCGGCAGGACCGCAAACCAGGGCCGCGCACGCCCATCTCGGCCAAGCTCGTCGCCAATCTCATCACGGTGGCGGGCGCGGATCGCGTGCTGTCGGTCGATCTCCATGCCGGGCAGATCCAGGGCTTTTTCGACATCCCGACGGACAATCTCTATGCCGCGCCGGTGATGTCCGCCGACATCCAGGCGCGCTTCAAGGGGCGCAACCTGATGGTCGTCTCGCCCGACGTGGGCGGCG
>NZ_JALNUO010000052.1:0-432 GCF_026540835.1 Sphingomonas sp. GC_Shp_6
CAGGTCATCGGTCGCGGTGTCGAGGTACTTGGAAAAACTGAAATCGCCGTGAACCGCCTCGTCGGTTGCCCCGCCGCCGATGCTGCTACGCGCCACCTTGGTCGGCTGGTTGAAGCTATGAGTCCAGGACAGCACCTGAATCTCGCCGACATGTTCCGGGCTGGTCGATTCACCGATGATGTTCGGTCCGGTGAGTTTCAGATAAACGTTCACTGGCATGGCGCTGGTTCCCTTACATCATGCAATCAGACCCAGCAGCCGTTCGGCGACGAGCCGTACCGGCGCGGACATGAAGCCACTGCCGACTAGTTTGTCCCGACACCGCTTGCTACCGATTATCAAAGGATCAGCAGCGCTCGTTTTATCTACAGCAAGCTGAACGAGCGGCGGCTTCGGGGCAAGCCGCCGAGCGCCCACAATGGCGAAAACTGG
>NZ_JALNUO010000053.1:0-392 GCF_026540835.1 Sphingomonas sp. GC_Shp_6
TGCCTGCCACGTTGGTGTGACAGAACCGACAGAGCCACTAAACTCAATCATCGTCCGGCCTGCGACGCCCTGTTCCAGCCAGCGCAGCCCATCGTTCACCCGCTCCAATCCGATCCTGCGACCGATCTGGGCATCGAGGTCGAGGCGACCGGATCGGTACAGTGAAAAGATACGCTGCATGTCCCGTTCGGGAATGCCGCCGCCATAGATGGAGCCGATCAGCCGCTTCTTCGATCCCGGGAAGCCGATCGCGGGGATCGCCATGTCGAGGCCCGCCCGTGGGTGCTGTCAGTCTAACGCGAACCGGTCTCCACACAATGCACGTCGCGCTTTGTACGCATCTGCCTAGCTCACGAGGATCTGCCACTCCGCCAGCGCGGCGGAGCGTCGTT
>NZ_JALNUO010000054.1:0-360 GCF_026540835.1 Sphingomonas sp. GC_Shp_6
TCAGCGCCAGGTTGCCGACGCTGACCGTCTTGCCCGTGCCGACAGTCTTCGTATCGTAAATGCCGCTGAGAGGATTGTTCAACGCCACCGCGTCGCCAGCCACCGCACCGGCGAGCGCATAGTTGCCACCTGTCAGCGTCGCCGCCGTCGTACCGTCATAGGTCTTCGCCACGCCGCCCGTCAGCGACGCCGTCAGTGCCTTCGCCGCGATGCTGCCGATCGCCGCGCTCGCGCTGGTGTTGACGGTGTAGTTACTGGCGTCGCCGCCGGTCAGCGCCAGGTTGCCGACGCTCACGGTTTTCGCGGTGCCGACATTCTTGGTGTCGTAGCTGCCGCTGATGGGATTGTTCAAGGCGACGG
>NZ_JALNUO010000055.1:0-324 GCF_026540835.1 Sphingomonas sp. GC_Shp_6
CCGGCGTCGCTCCCGCTCAGCGCCAGGTTGCCGACGCTGACCGTCTTCGCGATGCCGACATTCTTGGTGTCGTAGCTGCCGCTGATGGGATTGTTCAGCGCCACCGCGTCGCCCGCGACCGCACCGGTAAGCGCATAGTTGCCACCCGTCAGCGTCGCCGCCGTCGTGCCGTCATAGGTCTTCGCCACGCCACCCGTCAGCGAGGCGGTCAGCGCCTTGGCCGCGATGCTGCCGATCGCCGCGCTCGCATCCGCGTTGACGGTGTAGTTGCCAGCGTCGCTCCCGGTCAGCGCCAGGTTGCCGACGCTGACCGTCTTGCCCGTG
>NZ_JALNUO010000056.1:0-207 GCF_026540835.1 Sphingomonas sp. GC_Shp_6
GGCGTGGCGAAGACCTATGACGGCACGACGGCAGCGACGCTGGCGGGTGGCAACTACACGCTGGCCGGTGCGGTGGCTGGCGACGCCGTCGCCCTGAACAATCCGACGAGCGGCAGTTACGACACCAAGAACGTCGGCACCGCGAAAACCGTGAGCGTCGGCAACCTGGCGCTGACCGGGAGCGACGCGGCCAACTACACCGTCAAC
>NZ_JALNUO010000057.1:0-203 GCF_026540835.1 Sphingomonas sp. GC_Shp_6
TACGACGGCAGCGACGCTGGCGGGCGGCAACTACACGCTCGCCGGTGCGGTCGCGGGCGACGCCGTCGCCTTGAACAATCCGACGAGCGGCAGCTACGACACCAAGAATGTCGGCACCGCGAAAACCGTGAGCGTCGGCAACCTGGCGCTGACCGGCGGCGACGCGAGTAACTACACCGTCAACACGGACGCGAGCGCCACCA